>DASPFU010000170.1:0-4248 GCA_035620935.1 Gemmatimonadales bacterium | reverse complement strand
AGCGTGGTCAACTGCAGCGGCGAGAACCTGTTCTACTCGCGGCGCGTGGGGCGGGAGCCGTCGCTGCGCGACCCCGCGGATCTGACCTCGCCGACGGCCACGACGATCATTGGCGCCGGCAAGCTGACCGGCCGCCTCCCCTCCGGGCTCACGCTCGGGCTGCTCGAGGCCGTGACCGCGCGCGAAGTGGGGGCGCAGACCCGCACCATCGAGCCGACCAGCAACTACGTCGTACTGCGCGCCCAGCAGGACCTGCGGAACGGCGCCTCGGGGATCGGCGTGATCGCCACCGCGGTGAACCGCGACCTCGACGAATGGACGCGCGACGCATTGCGGCGCAGCGCATACGTCGGGGCGGTGGACGCCCGGCACCGGTTCTCCCGCGGGCGCTTCGAGGTCGCCGCCAAGCTGGTCGCGAGCCGCGTGAACGGCACGCCCGAGGCCATCGCGGCCACGCAGCGGAACAACGTCCACCTCTACCAGCGGCCCGACGGCGCCCTGACGTACGACCCGACGCGGACCAGCCTGTCGGGCGACGCCGAGGAGTTCTACTTCAGCAAGGTCGGCGGGGGGATGGTGCGGTTCGAGACGAGCTACCAGCGCCGCTCGCCGGGGTTCGAGACCAACGACCTGGGGTTCCTGCGGCGCGCGGACCAGCAGAGCTGGAACAACTGGGCCGCGCTGCAGTTCCGCCGTCCCCAGCTGTTCTTCCAGCAGGCGCACTGGAACTTCAACTGGTGGCAGTACTGGACGACGGCTGGCATGCCGACCGAGCGGGCCGCGAACACCAACGCCCACGTCCAGCTGAATAATCGCTGGTGGGCGCACGCCGGCGGCACGCTGTCACAGCTGGGCGCCGTGTACTGCGACGCGTGCGCCCGGGGCGGCCCGGCGGTGCGCCGCGACCCCGCGCTGTCGGCGTGGGCCGGCGTCGAAGGCGACAGCCGTTTCCCGGTCGTGCCCTTCCTGTTCGTCAACTACTGGGGCGGCGACGGCGGCCGCTCGCAGTACGTGAACATCAGCCCGAGCGTCGACCTCCGCGTCGCCTCGCGGTTCACCACGTCGCTCGGCGTCAGCCTGTCGTACAACCGCGATGACTGGCAGTGGTACGGGAACATCACCGACACGTTGACCGGTGTGACCTCCTACACGTTCGCCCACCTCGACCAGCACGTCACGTCGATCAACTGGCGGCTCGATTACACGCTGTCGCCGACGCTGTCGCTGCAGCTGTACGCGTCGCCGTACATTTCCAAGGGGACCTACCGCGATGTCCGCGAGCTCGACGAGCCGCGGGCCGCTGATTATACCGACCGGTTCCGGACGTACGGCGATACCGTCGTGACGAACAACCCCGGCAGCTTCAACTTCAAGCAGTTCCGGTCCAATGTGGTGCTGCGGTGGGAGTATCGACCGGGCTCGACGCTGTACGCGGTATGGTCACAGGGAAGGGACGACTACGAGCCCGCAGAGGGTGATCGGTCCCTGCGGGGCGACCTGCGCCAGCTGTTCGACGCCTATCCGATGAACACGTTCCTGGTCAAGATCTCCTACTGGCTCAATCGTTGACCCGGCCGGCCGGCACGCGGAGGCGCCCGCCCCGCGGCGCCGCCGTCGGATCGGACAGCCGGCCGTCGGCGACCGCCCGCGCGATGTCGGTGGTCGTCAGGATCCCCACCAGCCGACCGCGCTCCAGCACGAGCAGGCGGTGCACCTCGCGCGATCCCATCAGCGCGGCGGCGCGCGCCACCGGCTCCTGGGGCGCCACCCACAGCAGCGACGTGCTCATCGCCTCGGCCACCGTGCGCTCCGCGAGCACGTCCCATTCGGGCTGCGCCACGGACCGCCCGCGCTCGACCACGTCGGCCCCCGCGTCCGTCCACCATTCGGTGAAGAACGCGCTGGGCGGCACCGTCTCCTCGTCCTCCAGCTCCTCGAGGGTCGGAGCCAGCTCACCCACCTCCAGCTGATCCTCCCGCTCCACGGGCGCCGGCGCCGTGCCCGCCTCGAACGCCAGCAGGTCGGCCGCCGTCACGACACCGACCACGCGGCCGTCGGTCATCACCGGCGCGCCACCGATGTGTCGCTCCGTGAGCAGCTCCAGCGCGTCGCGGATCGACAGCTCGGGACTCACCGCCACCACGTCGGTGGACATCAGGTCACGGACGCTCAGCATGGGATCCTCCCTTCGCGACGCGACGCTCCCCCGCCCGCGCGGCGACGCTCGACGCCTGGGGACCCGCTTCGCCAGCCTCCTCGGCGTACCGGACACGGGTCCCGACCTCGAGCCGGTCGAACGCCTCGTCCAGGACGCTGTGCTTGTGGAAGTACACCTCGCGCCCGTCCGGGGCGCGGATGAACCCGTACCCTTCGTAGGGGAACAGGCGGACGACCTCACCTTCGGGCGCCTGCTCTCTCCCCTCGCCCACCGACTGCCGCCGCCGCACGTAGTCCTGCAGGCGCCGACCCGCGGCGTCGAAGGCGTTCTGGATCGCGGTCTCGAGCTCCCGGTGCGGCTGCCGCCGTACCACGATCTCCTCGCCGGGGACCGCGAGATCGAGCCGGACGTTGTAGGCGATCGGCCCGCCCGCGGGATAGCGCTGGGCGACCTCGATCACGACGTGACAGCTGGTGATGCGGTCGTAGAACGTCTCCAACTTGCCGGCCAGCCGCTCTACCAGGGCCCACGCCACCGGCGACAGCGTCAAATCCCGCGCACTGATCTGCAGTGGGTGTTGCACCAGGCTCCTCCGTATGAGACCCAACGCAGTCTTGCTCCCGCGGGGTGAAACGAGGCTGAGCCCCGGATGAAGCTTGACACCCCTCGCCACGGCGCCACATTCGCACGCCTGATGCTCCCGGCCGACCTCGTCGTGACCAGTACGCGCGTGGTGACGCCCGACGCCGCGGGGCCGGCGGCCGTCGCCGTCACCGCGGGGACCATCACCGCCGTGACCGCCCCCGGCCACGCCCCGCCGGCGCGGCAGCGGCTCGACGCGGGCGGCGCGGCCGTCCTGCCCGGCCTGGTCGACACGCACGTCCACGTGAACGAGCCCGGCCGCACCGATTGGGAGGGCTTCCACACGGCGACCCGGGCCGCCGCAGCGGGGGGCGTCACCACCATCGTGGACATGCCGCTCAACAGCCTGCCCGTGACCACGACCGTGGCCGCCCTCTCTGCCAAGGCGGCCGCCGCCCGGGACCAGGCGGTGGTGGACTACGGCTTCTGGGGTGGCGCGGTCGCCGGCGGCGGCGACGACCTCGCGGCCCTGCAGGGGGCCGGCGTGCTGGGCTTCAAGGCATTCCTGGTGGATTCCGGGACGCCCGAGTTCACCGCGCTCGACCCGGAGAGCCTCGAGGCCGCGATGCGGCGCCTCGCGGACCTGGGCTCGGTGCTGCTGGTGCACGCCGAGCTGCCCGGCCCGATCGCCCACGCCGCGCGCCAACGACCAGCCGATCCGCGGCGCTACGCCTCGTGGCTCGCCGCGCGGCCGGCCGCCGCGGAGCTCGAGGCGATCGACCTCGTCGCGCGCGCGGCGGCACGCACGGGCTGCCGGACCCACGTCGTGCACCTCGCCTGTGCGGATGGCGTCGCGGAGATCGCCGCGGCGCGGGCGGCCGGCGCGCGGCTGACGGTCGAGACCTGCCCCCACTACCTCACCTTCGCCGCGGAGGAGATCCCCGATGGCGCCACCGCGTTCAAGTGCGCCCCGCCGATCCGCGGGCGCGTCGACCGGGACGCACTGTGGGCCGCGCTCGGCGACGCGCGTATCGACCTCGTGGCGAGCGACCACTCCCCGTGTCCGCCCACCCTCAAGCGGCTCGACGCGGGCGATTTCTTCGCGGCATGGGGCGGCATCGCCTCGCTCGAGCTGCTGCTCCCCGCCACCTGGACCGGCGCGCGCGCGCGCGGGCACGGTCTCCCCGCCCTCGCCCGGTGGCTCGCGGAGGCCCCGGCGCGGCTCGCCGGCCTGGACGGGCGGAAAGGACGAATCGCGGTGGGCTGCGACGCGGACCTCGTGATCTTCGAACCCGACACCGCCTGGACCGTGGACCCGCGACGCCTGCACCACCGCCATCCCGTGACGCCGTACGCGGGCCGCGACCTGTTCGGCCGCGTGACGCGGACGTACCTGAGGGGGCGGTGCGTGTTCGATGGCGGCTCGTTCCCGTCGCCGCCGGTCGGTCGGTGGCTGCGGCATCGGGAGCCGGGAGCCGGGAGCCGGACGGTCCCGTGAGCGAACGGCT
>DASPFU010000169.1:0-9293 GCA_035620935.1 Gemmatimonadales bacterium | reverse complement strand
CCAGTCCCAGCGGTCGCGCCACCGCCACGCGGCCCCCACCGTCCGGTAGCAGTGCCGGTAGAGCGCGGGGGTCGGGTCAGAGATGCGCTCGACCGTGACGTCGGGAAAGGACCCGAACGCCGGCCGGAAAGCCGCGGCACTCGTCAACTCCAGGTAGGTCCGAGTCACCCGCACCGGTACGTCTCCGTTTCGGGGCCCGAGTTGCCGTCGCGCGGGCCCGGCGTCTATTTTAACTCCATGAGCCAGACGACCACGACCTTCGGCTACGACACGGTGCCCCTGCCGCTCGCCGCGCACCTCGCGAGCCACACGGTGATCGGCCTGTTCTGCGCCTTCGCGGGCCCTCTGAACCTGATCGACCCCACCAAGATCCTCCCCCAGGGGATGACCGACGTCGTGACGTCGGGCGTCGGGTTCCTCACCCTCTGCGGGCTGTCGTGGGGGTACGTGTTCGGCGTGTTCATGGGCCGGCGCGAGGTCGTGGGGCTCGGGTTCCTGCTGAGCGTTGGGTACGTCCTGGCCGGCGGTGTCCTGCTGCGCGGCGATCCGCGGATGGCCGCCGGGCTGTTCGCGATCGGGTTGTACGGCCTGGTGATCCTCGCCCGGTACCGGCGGCAAATCGTCGACGCGTAGCCCCGGCCCCGATCGCTCGGCGCCGCCGTCCGGTCCGCACCGGGCGGCGGTTCGCGCGTCTAGGGGTTCGTCGGTCGGATGTCCAGCTCGCTGATCATCGCCCCGTCCGCCAGGGTGAGCGTCGCGAGCACCGTGTCGGCCACGTCCTCGGCGTGCAGCATGCGGTCTCGCGGCGTGCGCCCCGGGCGGTGCTGCTTCTCCATGAAGGGCGTCGCCACAGAACCGGGGCAGACCGTGATCACCCGCACGTTCTGCCGCCGGACCTCGAGCATCAGCGCCTTCGAGAATCCGAGCACCGCGTGTTTCGAGGCGCAGTACGCCGTCCCCCCCTCGATCCCGTTCCGGCCCGCCAGCGACGCCAGGTTGACGACGGTACTGGGCGCGGTCGCGACGAGGTCGGCGAGGAACGCGCGCGTCACGAGATAGAGGGACCGGAGGTTCGTGGCGATGGTGGCATCCCAGTCGGCGAGCGACAGCTCGGCGAGCGGGGCGAACCGGCCGATCCCGGCGTTGTTCACCACGATGCGCGCCGGGCCGAGCGCCTGTCGTACGCGATCGGCGAACGCCGCGACCTGCTCGGGGGATGCCACGTCGCAGGGCGCGCCGATGGCGTCGATCCGCTCGACGCGCAGCGCCGCGACGGTCTCCTCCACCCGGGCGGCCGTACGGGCACAGATCGCGACGCGCGCCCCGGCCCGGCCGAGCGCGAACGCGACGGCGCGGCCGATCCCTTCGGTGCCGCCGGTGATGACCGCCACGCTTCGCTCGAGTTTCATGGGCCCTTCATGGCCAGAGTGTCGTCGCGAATGTACGTTGTTCCCGTACCCACTCGGGAGGCCCCATGCGGCCCACCATCCGGTCGTTGGTCGCCGTGCTCGCCCTTGCCCCCCTCGCCACCGCGGCCGGTCAGGGAAAAGGCCGGATCGAGCTGACGCCGTTCCTCGGCATGTACGCGCCCGTCGCGGACATCATCAACCTGACCGACCCGTCGGGGTCAGGGTTGACCCTGGTGTTCAGCCAGAAGTCGGCCTTCTCGTTCGGCGGGCGGCTCGGGTACGGGATCAGCGACCGCGCGGCCATTGAGGGCGCCTTCGGGTACACGCCGAGTGATGTGAAGGTCGAAGTGGCCGGCTTCGGCAGCGTCGCCTTGGGCGGAACGGTGATGCAGGCCAGCGCGCGTGTTCGGTACCGACTCAACGCCCCCGCTTCTCAGACCGGCTGGCACCTCATTGGGGGTCTCGCGATGATCTCGCGGGGCGGCGAGATCTGGGACTCGCTTGAGACGGGCGGCCTTCGGATCGACGGCCGGACCGATTTCGGCGTCGTACTCGGGGGCGGGGTGGCGCTGCCGGTCGGCAAGAAGCTCGCGCTGCGCATCGACGTGGAAGACTACATCCACCAGGCCAAGTTCACGCTGGACGCGCAGGGGAGTCAGGCGGACACCGAGTCCCAACTCCAGAACGACCTGGTATTCTCGATCGGTCTCGCCATCCAGCTCGGCGGGCCGTAGCTCAGGCCCCGAGCACGCCCGGGAAGCGCGTCGGGTCCGCGTCCCGGCCGGGGAACACCGGCCGAAGATCCGGCGCGCCGAGGTGGCGCACCAGCAGCTCGCCGAACAGATCGCGGAAGTCCGTCGTGACTGCGAGGTCCCGGCCCTCGAACCGGGCGGCCGGGTCGAGCCCGGGCCAGCGGCCCAGCACCTTCCCGCCGCGCACGGGTCCGCCCAGCACGAGCATCGCCGTCGCGTGACCGTGGTCGGTGCCGGCGTTGCCGTTCTCGCGCACCGTGCGCCCGAACTCGGACATCGTCAGCACGACGACGCTCCGCATGCGCTCGCCGAGGTCGCGGCTGAACGCGGCGAGCCCGCGGCCCAGCTCGTCCAGGCGGGTGGCCAGCGCGCCCTGACCCGCCCCCTGGTTCACGTGCGTGTCCCACCCGGTCATGTCGGCGAACGCGAGCTCGACCCCGACGTCGGCCTTGATGAGCTGCGCGATCTGGAGCAGGGAGCGGCCCAGCCGGCCGGCGGGGTACTCCGCCCCATCGGCCGGGGCGTAGCCGGACGGATCCGCCCGCTTGAGCAGCTCGATCGCCGCGAAGCCCTCGGCCGCTGACGGCGCGAGCAGACCGGTGGCCGAGCCCTCGTACAGCGCCTCGAAAGCGGCGGTGAGCTTGTCGCGCGCCGCGGGCCGCCGCGCCTGGAGGCCGAACGCCTGGAGGTCGTCGATCGCCAGACTCGCCGCCGACCCGGCGAGCACGCGGGGGAGCTGGGGCCCGAACGCGACCGCTCGGAACGGCGTGGCGTCGTGCTCGCCCGCGCTGGTGCAGTAACGGTTGGCCCACCCGTCGGTCGTCGCCTTCACGCCGGGCGTCCCGGTCTCCATGTAGTCCTGCGCGTCGAAATGGCTGCGGGTCGGGTCCGGAGAGCCGACAGCGTGCACCACGGCGAGAGAGCCCGCCTCCCACAGCGGTTTCAGGGGCGCGAGGCGCGGGTGGAGACCGAAGTGCCCGTCCAGGTCGATCACCTCGGACCGCGGCACCGCGATGCGAGGGCGCTCGTGGTAGTAGGTCGCGTCGCCGTGGGGCACGACCATGCTCAGGCCGTCCACCGCCCCGCGCTGGAAGAGGCAGACGAGGATCGGGCGGTCCGGGCCGGCCGATATCGGGCGGGGACCGACGGCGCCATAGACAGCACGCGCCAGGAACAGTGGATCCAGGCCGAGGCTGAACAGGCCGATGCCACCGGACTTCACGAAGATCCGTCTGGATATCGTCACGCTCGTTCTCCCCCGGGTCGTCAGCCTCTATCCGTCTATTGCCGCTGGAACTCCGGTCCGCCGATGGCCAGCCCCACCGCCAGCGCCCGAGCCTGGAACGGATCCCTCACGTCGCGCAACTGATCGAGGATCACCGCACGGGTCCGATCGGTCATCGAGCCAGCGAGCAGTCGCTCGTTCACGAGGTCCACGAACTGTGCGTGGTCCGTGGTGTGGGGCAGCACCGCCTGAAGATCGACCGTCGCACCCGGGAGCCGGCCCCCGGCGAGCGCGACGGCGGCGTTCATGCGCGCGAGCAGCGCGCCCGCGTTGACCCAGTCCGCCTGCGCTTCGGGCCAGCCCGTGGGGGCCGGCTGGAGATAGAGGGGCTGGCCGAGCCGTCCGACCAGCTGGGCGAGCCGCAGACTCGAATCCGGCGCCGCACCGGTGGCGCGCACGGCGCTCACCACGAACCCGAGCGGCGACTTGACCTTGGCGCGCCGCGCCGCGGGCGCCCAGAAGTCCGGCGTCCGCACGATCGCGCGCACCACCGCGCCCACCTGCCCGTCCGACGCCCGCCAGGCGGCGACGGCGGCATCGACGCAGCCGTCCGGCGGGTCGTCCGCCACGAACCGGGCGCACAGCTTGCGGCTCACGTGGTGCATCGTCGCCGGGTGGCGGGCGAGCATCCGCAGCAACCGGATCCCCTCGTCCATCCCCTGTCCCGGCGGGAACCGCTCGCCCAGCACGACCTTCTCCCCGCGATCGTGTGCCCACTCGCGGAACGCGAACCCCGCACCCTGCCCGGGGCGCTCGATCCCCCAGCCGGTCAGGATCCGCGCGACATTGACGATGTCGTCCTGGGTGTAGCCGCCGTCCACGCCCAGCGTGTGGAGCTCGAGCAGCTCGCGGGCGTAGTTCTCGTTCAATCCCCGGGGCATCCGTTGCGCGACCACCTCCCGCTGCTCGGCGGTGAGTCGTCGGGTGGCGCGCGGCGGGATCGGTGGCTGTGACCCCGGCGCCACGCTCTGGGCGTTGTCGAGGTAGAAGAGCATCGCCGGGCTGTGCGCGGTGGCGATGAGCAGGTCCTCGAACCGCCCCAGGGCGTGGGGCCGGATCGTCTCCTCGATGTGCGCCGGCAGGAGGTAGCGGTCCGCGCCCTTGGCGTAGAACACGTTGAAGTGATTGGCCCAGAAGTCGACGAGCACCTCGTAGAGCTGCCGCTCGGAGAGCACGGCCCGCACCACGACGAGCTGCTGCGTCTCGGCGCCGAGGCGGCGCAGGGCGGCCGCCTCGGTCCCCGGCTGGGGCGGCGGGTCGGCGGCGACGGTGTCGCCGCGCCGTCGGGCCAGCTGCTCCTGGCGCGCCGCGACGAAGCGACGCGCGAGGTCATCGGGGTCGATATGGAGGATGGTGAACGCCCGCTCGCGGGCGTGCAGCCAATCGTCCGGGATCCGCTCGGGGCTGAGCTGACGCTCGATCCAGGCCATCACGCCGGTCGCCGCCACGCGGTCCGCTTCGCCGGGACGCGGGCCCCACGCGAGACGGTTCAACGCGTGCACGGCGGAGTCCCGCGCGGCGGTGCCCTGGGCTCCCACCCCTGCCGGCGCGGCGCAGAGCAGGGCCACGGCCACCCCTGCCGCGGCGCCCGGCCTGCCGCCGGTCCGTCCGACCATCGTCGCGCGCATATGCCTATTCCGACGCCCCCTCCCGTGCGAAGTTAAGGGCACGATGACCGTCCCGCCCGTGCTGCTCCCGTGGCTGCGCCGTCCCCCTGGCGGGCCGGACGACAAGCCGCCGACGTGGCGGGAGCGGCTGGCCGCCCTGCGCCACGTCCCGCCGCTCCTGCGGCTCGTGTTCGAGACCCACCGGGGGTACACCGGCGCGATCCTGGCCCTGCGGGTCGTGCGAGCGTTCATCCCGCTCGCCGTGCTGTGGGTCGGCAAGCTGATCATCGACGAGGTCGTGGCGGCGATGGCGGCGCCGGCGGCGACCGACTGGTGGCGCCTCGGCGGCCTGGTGGGGCTCGAGCTGGGGATTGCGGTCGTGGGCGAGGGGCTCGCGCGGCTCTCCTCGTTGCTCGAGAGCCTGCTGGGCGACCTGTTCTCGAACCGGATCAGCGTGCGCCTGATGCGGCACGCCGCGACGCTCGACCTGGCGCAGTTCGAGGACCCCGAGACCTACGACCACCTCGAGCGCGCGCGCCGTCAGACGGTGAACCGCATCGGGCTCCTGGCCCTGCTGCTCACCACCACCCAGGACCTCATCACGCTGGCGTCGCTCGCGGGCGTGCTGCTCGTGCAGCTGCCGTGGCTGCTGCTGCTGCTCGTCGTGGCCGTGGTGCCCGCGTTCCTCGGGGAGGCGCACTTCGCGGCGCTGGGTTACTCGCTGCTGTTCTCGTGGACCCCGGAGCGGCGGCTGCTCGACTACCTCCGCTACATGGGTGCGTCGGATGAATCGGCGAAGGAAGTCAAGCTCTTCGGGTTGTCGGGGTTCCTGGTGGACCGGTACGCCAAGCTCTCGCACCAGTTCTACGAGGCCAACAAGCGCCTGGCGGTGCGCCGCAACGTGGTGTCCACCGTGCTCGTGTCGCTCGGCACGATCGGGTACTACGCCGCGTACGCTGTCATCATCTATCTCACGGTTATGGGCCGGTTCACGATCGGCGCCCTCACGTTCCTCGCGGGCTCCTTCCGGCAGAGCCGCGACCTGATCCAGCGGATCCTGCTTTCCCTGTCGCAGATCTACGAGCAGAGTCTCTACTTGCGGGACCTCTTCGGGTTCTTCGAGGTCCGGCCGCGCGTACTCTCACGCCCCGGCGCGCGCCCTGTGCCGGTGCCGATCATGCGCGGCTTCGAGTTCCACGACGTGGGGTTCCGCTATCCGGGTTCCGACCGCTGGGCCGTGCGCCATCTGACGTTCACGATCGGGCCCGCCGAGCGGGTGGCGCTGGTCGGGGAGAACGGGGCCGGCAAGACGACGCTCGTCAAGCTGCTGGCTCGGCTCTACGACCCCGACGAGGGCCGTATCCTGCTGGACGGCGTCGACCTCAGGGACTACGACCTGGAGAGTCTGTGGAAGAACGTCGGGGTGATCTTCCAGGACTTCGTCCGATACGACTTCGTGCTGCGGGAGAACATCGGCGTCAGCCAGATCGAGGCGCTGCCCGACGAGGCGCGGATCCGGGAGGCGGCGCGCCGCAGCCTCGCCGAGAGCGTGGCGCAGCGGCTCGAGAAGGGCTACGAGCAGATGCTCGGCCGCCGTTTCGAGGGGGGCGTCGAGCTTTCGGGCGGCGAGTGGCAGAAGGTCGCCCTCGGGCGCGCCTACCTGCGGGAGGCGCAGGTGCTGATCCTCGACGAGCCGACCGCGGCGCTCGACGCCCGTGCCGAGTACGAGGTATTCCTGCGGTTCGCGGAGCTGACGAAGGGCAAGATGGCCGTGCTGATCAGCCACCGGTTCTCGACCGTCCGCATGGCGGATCGGATCCTGGTGCTGAAGGACGGCGAGCTGGTGGAGCAGGGGACCCACGCGGAGCTGGTGGGCAGGGGCGGGCTCTACGCGGAGCTGTTCGGCCTCCAGGCGGCGGGGTATCGGTAGGTCGTCACGACGGCACGTCGCCACGTCGGCACGACGCCACGAGCGCCGGGGCTGTCCTCCGAGCGTCGTGCCGTCGTGGCGTCGTGCCGTCTACTGCCCGCCCTGCATCGACCACGGCGGCGTGACGCCGTTGCTCCGGGCGTAGGCGATCAGCTGGCCGAGGTGCTCGTGCGCGTGGACGACCACCAGCAGGCAGGCATCCCGCTTCGTCGACTGCCGGCCGAAGATGGTGGCGGGCGCATCGAGGTCCGCCGCGGTCATCGCGCGCATCGTGCTGCGGACGTGCTCGATGGACTGTTGCAGCGCGCGGATCAGGTCCGCCTTCGCGGTGATCTGATCCATGTTCCGGGGCGCATTCGCGGGTGCCTGGGCGCCGGTCATGCCCATGAGGAAGTAGTTCCCACCGGCCACGTGCCCGACCACCTCGCCGACCGATCGGACGCCGTCGGCCGGACGCCAGGCGTACTTCTCGGCGGGGATCGCCTCGGCGAGCTGGACGATCTTGTTCGCCGCATCGTCGTACCAGTTCAACATCTCGCCCTGGATGCCAGCGGGCGCCTGCTGGGCCTGGGCGGCGCCGGCACCCACCAGCAGGGCCCACGCGGCGGCGCGGAACGGAGCGGTTCGCATGCTGCACCTCTCGGAATTAGGTTGCCTGCGGTTGACCAACGGATACCCCGGTCGCGGGCGCCGAGGTCCGCCGGTAAGGTACGCGCGAGCGGGTGTGCTCGGCAGGTCGGGAGGCGTCCGGAGGCTATGAACGTGCCAGTGCTCGAGCTACGCGGTGTCTCCTACGCCCGGCCCGCGGCCGGGCGGGAGGCGGTGTCGAGCGTGACGTTCGCCCTCGACGCCGGTGAGACGCTCGCCCTCCTCGGGCGGAGCGGGTCGGGCAAGACCACCACACTCAAGCTCGTCAACCGCCTGCTGGAACCGACCGGTGGCGAGGTGCTGGTGAACGGGCGCCGCACCACGGATCTCGAGGTCACCGCCCTGCGGCGTGGCATCGGGTACGTGATCCAGGAGATCGGCCTGTTCCCGCACTTCACGGTGGGCGCCAACATCGGGCTCGTGCCGCGGCTCGAGCGCTGGCCGGCCCCACGCACGCTGGCGCGGGTGCGGGAGCTCCTGACGCTGGTCGGGCTCGACCCCGACACGTTCGCCGGGCGGTACCCGCATCAGCTCTCCGGCGGCCAGCGCCAGCGCGTGGGCGTGGCGCGCGCCCTCGCGGCCGATCCGCCGTTACTGCTGCTCGACGAGCCGTTCGGGGCGCTCGATCCTGTGACGCGCGCCGAGCTGCAGCGCGAGTTCCACGCGCTCGAGGGGAGGCTCGGCAAGGCGATGGTGTTCGTGACGCACGACGTGCGTGAGGCGCTGCTCGTGGGGACGCGCATCGGCCTGATGCAGGACGGGCACCTCGTGTTCCTGGGCACGCCCGCGGAGTTCCGGGCGTCGGAGAACCCCGAGTGCCGGGCGTTCCTGGCCGCCTGAACGCCGCGGCTCGCGCGGGAGGCGCGGCTCGGGCCGGCGGCCGCGCCGGGCTCGGCGGCCCTCGCCGCGCCCCCCGCCGCTCGCCGCACGCCCCCGGCACCGGTGCGCCGTGGACCTGATCGCCTTCTACGCACGGAACGCGCGCGAGGCGCTGGGCCTGCTGGGCCAGCACCTGCTGCTCGTCGGTGTCGCAACGCTTGTTGCGGCGGCCATCGGCATGCCGCTCGGCGTGGCGCTCACCCGCCGCCCCCGGTGGCGCGCCCCGGTGCTCGGTCTCGCCAACGTGTTTCAGACGATCCCCAGTCTCGCCCTGTTCGGGTTCCTCATCCCGCTGCCGTTCATCGGCGGCATCGGGGCGCGCACCGCGATCGTGGCCCTCGTAGTGTATGCGCTGCTCCCCATCATCCGCAACACGTACGCGGGGCTCACGGGCGTCGATCCCGCCGTGCGCGAGGCGGGACTGGGGATGGGGATGCGGGATCGGGAGCTCTTGTGGCTGGTGGAGCTGCCGCTCGCCGCCCCGGTGATCCTGGCGGGCGTCCGCATCGCGACCGTGGTGGGCGTGGGGACCGCCACCATCGCGGCCGCCATCGGGGCCGGCGGGCTGGGCGTCTACATCTTCCGCGGCGTCGCGACCGTGAACGACACGCTGATCCTCGCGGGCGCCCTGCCGGCGGCGCTCCTGGCACTCGCGGCCGACGCCGGACTGGCGTTGGTCGAGCGGCGGTTAGGGCGTCCGTGAGGAGCGCCATTGCTCGGCGATGCGCAGGGGGCGCGGCGACGGCCGCCGAGCCCGGCGTGGCCGCCGGCCGGAGCCGCGCC
>DASPFU010000168.1:0-10149 GCA_035620935.1 Gemmatimonadales bacterium | reverse complement strand
GGTCACCATCCCGCGCAGCCGCTCGCTCACCGGGACCACCGCGAGCGCCGGCTCCCACCGCACCGCCGCGCCGGTCGCCGCGTCGCGCACCCGTCCTGCCGCGAGCGCGCGCTCGGCGTCGACGAGCGACAGGCCCTCGAGCGCCTCGCGCAGGGCGTCGAACCGCGCCTGCGCGGCGGGATCGAGGAACCGCATGTGCATTCGGCCGACCGCCGCAAAGTGGAAGTTGGACAGCACGTGCGCGACACCGTCGAGACCCGCCTGCTCGCACGCGAGCACCAGGGTCCCGGCCATGAGGCCGAGCATCCCGAGACCGGGGTGCTGCTGGCCCGGCAGGGGCGGGCGGTCCGGCTGGAACCGTGCCCGCGGGTTCTGGAGCAGCAGCCACTCGACGAACGCCACCTCGCATTCCGGGACGGCGCTGCGGTTGCGGCCCAGCCGCAGCTCGATCAGCAGGTGGCGCCGCGCCCGCTCGCCGAACACCCGGACCGTATGCCCGACCGGCGGGCTCATGGCGACGTCGACCACCGGTGACGTGAACCCCAGCGAGCGGAGGCGCTCGAAGACGCCGAGCCGCTCGAACAGCAGCTCCAGCCCCTCCCGCGAGTACTGGCCCAGCACCCGCAACTCGCGCTGGAGTCCCGGCGCGGTGCCGAGGACGTCCTCCTCGGTGAGCGACCACTCCCCGGCGGGCACGGGCGTAAGCGGGCCGCCCGCCGCCGACCGCAGGGCCTGCTCGGACAGCTCGCGGGCGATCGGGCGGAACCGGTGCAGCACGATGTCCATGTCGTCGGGGAGCCGCGGCACCTGGCGCGACACGAGCCAGGCGAGAAATCGGGCGCTGTACCGCCAGGCGCCGAAGCCGTAGCCCCCGCCCAGGACGATCACGAACGGGACCGGCCCGGTCAGGGCCCGCACCTGCTCCGTCACGAAGCGGTCGCGCGCCAGCATGCCTTCGGCGGAGATCTTCCAGTCGCCCAGCGCGTCGTCCGCCGCCATGTCGGCGCCGGCGACGTAGATCACCAGCCGGGGCCGCAGCGCGACGATCACGGGCGGCAGGGCCTCGCGCAGCGCGGCGAGGAACGCCCGGTCGGTGATGCCCGAGCCGAGCGCCAGGTCGGTCGACTCGACCGCCGGGCGATCGTCCCAGGACCGGTTGTGGATCGAGAACGTGTGCACCGTCGGGTCGTCCGCGAACGCGGCGCGCGTGCCGTTGCCGTGGTGCAGGTCGAGGTCCACGACCAGCACCTTGCGCGTGAACCCCTTCGCCTGGAGCCGCCGGATCGCGATCGCGACGTCGTTGAACACGCAGAATCCCGCCCCGCGCTCGGGGCTGGCGTGATGGAACCCGCCCCCCAGGTGCGCGGCCGTGCAGCGGCGCGCGATCGCCATCCGGGTCGCGTGGATCGTGCCGCCAGCCGCGAGCCGCTGCAGCTCCACCGCCGCCTGCGCCTGCTCCTCGGTGAGCGGCATCCCGAAGATGCCCTCGAGGCTCGCGGAATCCTGCAACGACTCGACGTACTCCGAGGTGTGCGCGCGCAGGATGTTCCGCAGGGACGTGGGGATGGGATGGTGGACGTCGCGCCGGCGGACGAGCCCGCGATCGAGCAGGAACGCGAGGACCTGGGCGCCGCGCGCGGGGTCGATCGGCACGCCGGGGACCGCCCGGCCGTAGCGCTCGTCGAAGACGACGCTCAGCGCCGGCGGGCCGGTGAACCGGCGGAGGACCTGGAGCAGACGCGGCACGATGGTAAGTTACCAGCATGGCCACCTTCCTGAGCGTCGCGCGCATCGTCGTGCTGGCGGTCTTTCTGGTCGCCGTGTTCGCCGGCACGGCATCCTGGCTGGTCCGCACCCGGCGCATCTCACCGTTCGGCGGCCTCGGGGGATTCCTGCGCCGTGCCTCGGACCCCATCATCCGTCCGGTCGAGACCCGCGTGGTCCGCATGGGCGGGCATCCATCGCAGGCGAGCTTCTGGCTGGTGATCGGATCGGCGGTCAGCGGGATCCTGCTGTTGTCGCTGCTCGAGTGGGGGGCGTCCGCGTTCATGGCACTGCGGGCCGCCGCCGGGGGTGGGGCGCGAGCGATCACCGCGTTCGTCGTCGGGATCGCGTACACCCTCGTCATCCTCGCCCTCGTCGTCCGCGTCGTGGCGAGCTGGTTCGGGCTGGGGCGCTACACCCGATGGCTCCGCCCCGCGTACGTCCTCACCGACTGGATCGTCGAGCCGCTGCGGCGCGTGGTGCCCGCCGTCGGCGCAATCGACGTGACGCCGCTCGTGGCTTGGCTTATCCTCTGGCTCATGAAGCGGTTCGTACTCGTGGTCCTGCTCTAGCAGAGCGCAGCGAACGGATGTCAGGCGCAAGGGAAGTTCTGAAACCCGACATGCTCATCCTTCAGGTCCAGCCCCGCTCCCCGCGCACCGAGGTCGTCGGCCTGCACGGCGACGCCATCAAGATCCGTCTCGCCGCGCCGCCGGTGGACGGCGCCGCGAACGCGGAGCTGGTGCGGTTCCTGGCCGAGCGGCTCGGGGTGCGGCGCAGCGACGTAGCGATCGTGCGCGGAGACACCGCGCGCCGCAAGACGCTCCGAATCAGGGGCATGACGGCCGCGACGGCCCGCCGGGCGCTGCTTGGAACCTGAGACTGCCAACCACTGTTCGCTTCGCCGTCTGGCAACTACTCTGCCACCTGGCTAACGGTCACCTGGCATCTTGAATACACGGAACAGGTAGTACAGCGCCGGAATCAGGACGACGGCGCCCCCTCCCAGCCCGATCAGCACCAGCCTCAGGGTGATGGGCGGCGCCGCGGCCCCGGCCACCGTGAGGTCCGGCGGCACGATGTAGGGGTACTGCGCCCGCGCCCAGCCCCAGACGAGCAGCGACACCTCCGCTGCCGCCGCGACCCGGGCGAGTCCGTACCGACGCCTCCACAGGCCCGCGAACGCCGCCGTTGCCGTGAAAGCCGTGATGGCCACGTGCGGGATCGCCCACGGGGACCGCACCAGCCCGTCGACCAGGCGGGGTGCCCCCGTCCCGGCGAGCCCCAACGCGAGCACCGCCGCCGCGAGCACCGCGATGCCCGATCGCATCGCCCGGTGGCGGAAATCCTCGCGCAGATCCTGGTCCTCGGCCTCGAGCACGAGATACACGGCGGCGAGATACGCGAAACACGCGAGCGTGAGCAGCCCGACGGCCACGCCGAACGGCGTGAGCCACGGCGATACGTAGTCCGCGAGGAACGTCCGGCTCCCGGCTCCCGGCTCCCGGACCCGCCCCGACGCGATCGCCCCGAGCGTCACCCCGAGGAGCACCGGAGTAAGCAGCGACGCGCCCGCGAACGCCCGGCCCCAGCGCCGCTCGAACGCGGCGTCGCCCACGCCCGAGCTGCGGAACGTGAACGCCGAGCCGCGCACCACGACGCCGACCAGCATCACGGCCAGCGGGACGTGCAGGGCGATCGAGATGCGCGCGAACGCCGCGGGGAAGCACGTGAACAGCAGGACGATGGCGAGAATCAGCCAGACGTGGTTCGCTTCCCACACGGGCCCGATCGCGTGCGCCACCAGCTCCCGCTGCCGCGCGGCCCGGGGGCCCCTGGCGAGCAGGTCCCACACGCCGCCCCCGAAGTCGGCGCCCCCCAGGAGCACGTACGCGTTGAGCGCGAGGACGACGATCCCGGCGAGGGTGTCGGCCGCGCTCACGTCAGCGCCCCTCGTCCAGGACGACCGGCGTGTGGCGCGTCAGCCGCCGCAGAATCACGAGCACGACCACGCCGAGGAACGCGTACAGCAGCGTGAAGGCGGCGAACGGCACGACCAGGCCGGGCATCGGCGTCACGGCGTCGGCCGTCCGCAGCACGCCCTGGATGACCCACGGCTGTCGCCCCAGCTCGGTCACCATCCACCCGGCCTCGGTGGCGACGAAGCCCATCGGCGTGGCGAGCGCGAGCGCCAGGAGCAGGCGCGGGCGTCCCGCCAGCTCGCGGCGGCGCCCCAGCACGGCGAGCGCCCAGACGGACACGAGCGCCATGTAACCGCCGAGCGCCACCATCACCTGGAAGCTCAGGTGGACCGCCGGGACGTTGGGCCAGTCCTCGCGCGGTACGCGGTCCAGGGCCGCGATCTCGGCGTCGGCATCGTGGAACGTCAGGAGCGACAGCGCGCGCGGGACCTCGATCGCGTACCGCGTCTCCCGGGCCTCCACGTCGGGCCAGCCACCGAGGGTGAGCGGCGCGCCGCGCCGCGTGACGAACAGCGCCTCCATCGCGGCGAACTTGGCCGGCTGAGCACGCGCCACGTGCCGGGCGGCGAGATCGCCCGCCAGCGGCTGGAGGATCGCCGCCGGGGCGCCGACGAAGAGCGCCACCTTGAGAGCCTTCAGATGGAAGGCGTTCATCGGGTCGCGCCGCAGCGCCCAGGCGTGGATGCCGGCCACGGCGAGCCCGGTCGTGGAGTAGGCGGCGAGCGTCATGTGCAGCGTCTGGGTGAAGGCGGCGTCGTTCGCCATCGCGGCGAGCGGGTCCACCGCGACGATCCGCCCGGCGTCCAGGATGAACCCCGTGGGCGCGTTCATCCAGGCGTTGACGATGACGACGAACACCCCGGAGAGCGCGCCGCTCACCGCCACCAGGACGCCGGCCGCGACGTGGGCACGCGCGGGAATGCGGGTCCAGCCATACAGGTAGACGCCGAGGAAGATCGCCTCGACGAAGAACGCGAAGCCCTCGAGCGAGAACGGGATGCCGATGATCGGCCCGGCCAGCTCCATGAACCCGGGCCAGAGGAGCCCCAGCTCGAACGACAGCACGGTCCCCGATACCGCCCCTACCGCGAACAGCACGGCTGTCCCTTTCGCCCAGCGCCGCGCCAGCTCGAGGTACACCGTGTCGCCGCTCCGCAGCCACCGCACCTCGGCCACGACCATCAGCAGCGGCATGGCGATCCCGATCACGGCGAACACGATGTGGAAGCCGAGGGAGACGCCCATCTGGGCCCGGGCGGCGAGGAGATCCGGCATGGGGAGAACCTAACGGCGTGGGGTGTGGGATGTGGGACGCTCCGCGCACGGCTGCTCGCCGATCCAGGGAGCGTCCCACACCCCACTCACCACGCCTTTCGGTGTGATTTGGCCGAAGCTAGCTTTGCCCCCCGATGCCCACCCTTCGTGACCTCCTCGCCGACGGCCGCGTCCATGTTCTCGACGGCGCGATGGGCACGATGCTCTACGGCAAGGGCGTCTTCCTCAATGTCTGCTACGACGAGCTGTCGCTGAAGCAGCCCGACCTGGTGGCCGAGGTGCACGACGCCTATGTGCGAGCGGGGGCCGAGGCGCTCGAGACCAACACGTTCGGGGCGAACCCCGTCAAGCTGGCCGGGCACGGCCTGGCCGAGCAGACCGAGGCGATCAACCGCGCCGCCGCTGCCCTGGCGCGGCGCGTGGCCGGCGACCGGGCGGCGGTGCTCGGCGCCGTCGGCCCGCTGGGGGTGCGGCTCGAGCCGTTCGGCCCGACGTCGCGCGCCGAGGCCCGCGACGCGTTCCGCCGCCAGATCTCGGGGCTCGTGGCGGGCGGCGTGGACGGCTTCATCCTCGAGACCTTCGCCGACACCGACGAGATCCACGAGGCTCTGCTGGCGGCCCGTGAGGTGAGCGACCTGCCGGTCATCGCCCAGATGACGATCGGCGACGACGGCAGCACCGCGTACGGGACGAGCCCCGAGACCTTCGCGCGCCTCCTGACGGAATGGGGCGCCGACGTGGTCGGAGTGAACTGCTCCGTCGGGCCGGTGGGCGTGCTCGAGGCGGTGGAGCGCATCGCGAAGGTGACCGACCTGCCGATCTCCGCCCTCCCCAACGCGGGACTACCGAAGGACGTCGGCGACCGCAAGATCTACCTCGCGAGCCCGGACTACGTGGCGCGCTACGCGCGGCGCATGGTCACCGCCGGGGCGCGCTTCGTCGGCGGCTGCTGCGGTACCACCCCCGACCACATCAAGCGCATCCGCGACTACGTGGCGAGCGTCGAGCCGCGCCGCCCGGGCGTGGTGACCGCGCGGGGCGCCGTCGAGCCGCCCGCGGGCGTCGCGGCCGTGCCGCTCGACCGGCGCTCCCGCTTCGGCGCGAAGCTCGCGCGGAACGAGCTGGTCACGTCGGTCGAGATCGTGCCGCCCCGCGGCGTGGACCCCGCCCCGATGCTCGAGCAGTGCCGCGCGCTCAGGATCGCGGGCGTGGACGCCGTCAATCTCCCCGACGGGCCCCGCGCCCAGAGCCGCATGGGGGCCCTGCCCTCCGCCCTGCTGATCGAGCGCGAGGTCGGCATCGAGACGGTGGTGCACTACGCCTGCCGCGACCGCAACCTCCTCGGCATGCTCTCCGACCTGCTCGGCGCGCACGCGGCGGGACTGCGCAACATCCTCATCATCACCGGCGACCCGCCGAAGATGGGTCCGTACCCCGACGCCACGGCGGTCTTCGACATCGACTCGATCGGTCTCACCAATCTCGTGTACCGGCTCAACCACGGGCTCGACCCGGGGCACAACGCCATCGGCAAGCCGACCTCGTGGGTGATCGGCGTGGGGGTGAACCCGGGCGCGCTCGATCTCGACCGCGAGCTGGCACGGTTCGCGTGGAAGGCCGAGGCCGGCGCCGACTTCGCCGTCACCCAGCCGATCTTCGACCCACACCAGCTCGAGGTGTTCCTGCAGCGGGTACGGCAGTACAAGATCCCCGTCGTCGCGGGCATCTGGCCGCTCGTCTCCCTGCGGAACGCCGAGTTCCTCGCGAACGAGGTCCCGGGCGTGACGGTGCCGCCCGAGATCCTCGAGCGCATGCGGGTGGCGCAGGACCAGGGCAAGGACGCCGCCCTCGCCGAGGGCGTCGCGATCGCGCGCGAGATGTTCGCGCAGGTGAAGCAGGACGTGCAGGGGATCCAGGTCTCGGCGCCGTTCGGCAAGGTCGAGGTCGCCCTGGAGGTGTTCCGATGACTCGGGAGGTCCCATGATTCGTTGGCTGACTACTTCGGATCGCGGCCCAATGACCGTGGCTGTTGCGCTGTGGGTGGTCGCCGCCGCGCCGCTCGCGGCCCAGCAGGCGGTCGGTCCCACGTCACCGGCTGGCGCCGCCGCGGCGCAGGCGAGCCCGGCCCCCGCGGCCCTGCCCGGACCGCGCCTCCGCCCCGAGTGGCGGCGGGTGGAGCCGAGCTTCGCGGACAGCAGCGTAACGGCACCCATGGCCGCCTCCGCTGCGGCCGCCAGTCACACCATCACGATCAGCACCCTCACCCTCGTGCTCGTGATCATCATCGTCGTACTGCTGATCACGTAAGAGGCCGCGGTGCCTGACGGCCTACCCCTAAGGCCGGGGCTCGAGGCGCGCGCGCACCGCGGGGTTCTCGGGGAACCGCTCGGCGAGCGCCTGGAGCGTGAGCCGCGCCGAGTCGCCCAGGCCGAGCGCCGCGTAGGCGTCCCCCCGGAGCAGGCCCACCCGCACGACGAGCCGCGTGAGGGTGTCGGGCACGCGCATCGCGTCCAGCGCCGCCAGCGCCGCCCGTCCGTCCTTCCGGTCCTCGATCAGCGACTGCGCCACGAGCAGCTGCACCTCCGGATCGTCCGGACGGCGCCGCGCCATCTCGTCGGTGAGGCGCGCCGCCTCCGCGAACCGCCCCGCGGCCCGGTCCTGCCGCGCCTGATGGTAGAGGCCCGCGACCAGCAGCCGGCTCACGTCCTCCGGATTACCCGACCGGATGCCGACCCCGCCGGCGTAGGAGTACACCACCTCACCACCGTGCTCGGCCGCCTCGAACAGGGCCACGCCACCCGCCAATCCCACCACACCGGACGCGACGAGCAGGCCCCGCCGCACGGCGGGACGTCCGCCGAGGGCCAGGGCCACGATCTCGAGTCCCACCACCGCGAGGAAGAGGTTGCGCGCGCGCTTCCCCCAGTCCTCGTGCGCGATCACGGCGGGACGGGCGCCGGGTACGCGCTCGGCCGGCCCGTGCGCGTCCACCCCCGACTTCACCGCCGCCACGGCCGCGAGCGTGCCCGCGAGCAGCAGCGCCGTCGCCCCCGGCCCGATCCAAGGGAGCTTGCCGGTGAGCGACACCCAGCGCGCGACCACCCCCGCGAAGAGGAGCGCCACGGCGAAGTGCACGACCTGCGGGTGGAAAACTCCGATGTCCGGCATCGTCAGGCTCCCGAGCTGGTCGCGGAGAATCTAACGCCGCCACTTCCCGGCGCGACCGTCTCCGGGCGGCGGTGGCGTACGCGCCGTGCCGTCGGGCTCACCGTCAGCGCTTGCGCAGATAGACGAACCAGTACACGGCGCCGACCAGCACACCGCCGCCCACGATGTTGCCCAGCGTGACCGGAATCAGGTTCCCGACCACGAAGGCCGACCACGTGAGGGACGGGTAGTCCGCTGCCGTCCGGCCGATCGCCGCCCAGAAGTCCGCCGGCGCGCCGCCCCGGATCAGGAGGCCGATCGGCACGAAGTACATGTTGGCGATGCTGTGCTCGAACCCCGCGGCCACGAACGCGGTGATCGGCGGCATGATCGCCAGGATGCGGTCCGTCGTCGTGCGGGCGCTGAACGTGAGCCACACCGCGAGACACACGAGGGCGTTGCAGAGAACGCCCAGCGCGAACGCCTGCAGCCAGCCGAGCTGCGTCTTGGAGGCGGCCGTCGCGAGCGCCGCGAGCCCGACCGCGCCCTGGCCGAAGGTGTACTGCTGGCTCACGAAGATGAGGACCACGGTCGCGAGCGCGCCGACCAGGTTCCCGACATAGACCACGCCCCAGCTCCACAACAGCACGCGGGTGGGCACCTTGCCGCTCGCCCACGCGATCAGGATCAGGGTGTTGCCGGTGAACAGCTCCGCCCCGCCCACGATCACGAGGATCAGCCCCAGCGAGAACACCACCCCGGCGATCAGGCGCACGATGCCGTACGGCAGGTCGCCCGCCCCCGCGACGACCGTGGTCGAGACGACGGCGCCGAGCGCGATGAAGGCCCCGGCGAGGACGGCGAGGACGAACATCGCCACGCCGTCCAGGTGGGCCTTCTTCACGCCGGCCTGTTCCGCCCGCGCGGCCATCTCGGCGGGCAGCAGGGCATCGAACGTGCCGACCCGCGGAGGGCCGTGGATCTCGGGGCCGGCGTGGGACTCAGGGTTGCCGTGGGCGTCGGTCATGCGCACATACTGGCCCGAACACACGCCGGCCGCTAGCATCCCGGGCACACCCGGACCTGGAGTCCCGATGAACGTCGGCATCCGCGGCCGAGCGATGGCGGCCGCCCTCGTCGTCACCGCGCTCCCGGCGGCTGCGTCTCCGGCGCAGCGGCCCGCACCCGTCCGCGCCACCAACGTCATCCTCGTCACGCTCGACGGCCTGCGCTGGCAGGAGCTGTTCGCTGGCGCCGACTCCAGTCTGCTGGCCGACACGACCACCACGCGCGATCGCACGGCCCCCGCCCGCTACTGGCGGCCCACGCCCGACGAGCGACGCCGGGCGCTGATGCCGTTCTTCTGGGAGGTGATCGCGCCGGAGGGACAGGTCTTCGGCGACCGGCCCGGAGGCGGCGGGATGCGGGTCACCAATGGCCGCAAGTTCTCCTATCCCGGCTACCAGGAGATGCTGGCGGGCTACCCCGACTCCGCCATCGACTCGAACGCCAGGACCCCGAACCCCAACGTGACCGTGCTCGAGTGGCTGCTGACGCGCCCCGGGCTCGCGGGCCGCGTGGCGGTGTTCGGCACGTGGGACGTGTTCCCGTTCATCGTGAACGAGGAGCGCAGCGGCATCCCCGTTAACGCCGGCTGGGAGCCGCTCGTCCTGCGCGTACCCACGACGGGCCAGGCCCTGCTCAACACCCTGATGGAGACGTTGCCGCGCATCTGGGAGGGTGAGCGCTATGATGCCCTCACCTACCAGGCGGCCAGGGAGTACGTGATCGCCGAGCGGCCCAACGTGCTCTACCTCGCGCTCGGCGAGACCGATGACTGGGCGCACGAGGACCGCTACGACCGCTACCTCGATGCCGCCCGCAACGGCGACGCGTTCATCCGGGACCTGTGGCAGACGCTGCAGGCCGACCCGCGGTACCGCCATCGCACGGCGCTCGTCGTGACGACGGACCACGGCCG
>DASPFU010000167.1:0-8027 GCA_035620935.1 Gemmatimonadales bacterium | reverse complement strand
TCCTCCATGAAGCGCACGCAGCGCGTGCAGAGGATGCAGCGGTTCGGCACGTACAGCACGTCGGGGCCGAAGTCCTCGACCGGGTTGAACCGCTTCGGGTATTCCGCGTAGCGGGTCGCCGGCTGGCCTTCCTGGAACACGAAGTCCTGCAGCTCACACTCCCCCGCCTGGTCGCAGATGGGGCAGTCGAGCGGGTGGTTGATCAGCAGCAGCTCGAGAACACCGGTGCGGGCCTTCCGGGCCTCGGGGGCCTGTGTGTGCACCACCATCCCCTCGGCCACGGTCGTGGCGCAGGCGATCTGCAGCTTGGGCGCCTTCTCGACCGCCACCAGGCACATGCGGCACACACCCGCGACCGGGAGGCCCGGGTGATAGCAGTAGTGCGGCACGAGGACGCCCGCCTGCTTCGCGGCCTCGATGAGCAGGGTGCCCGGGGGCACGCTCACCGGGACCTCGTCGATCGTCAGGTTGACGAGCGGCGCGTCAGCCATCGAACACCCGTCCCCCTTCCCCCTTCCCGCTTCCCCCGAATCTCACGCCGCCCTCGGCTTCGTCTTGCCGCTGAGGTAGTCCTCGAACTCGCTCCGGAACTTCCTGATGCCGCTCACCACCGGCGCCGCGCAGGAATCCGAGAGCACGCAGATCGTCTTGCCCGTCATGTTGTCGGCGAGGTCGAGCAACAGGTCGAGGTCGGCGGCCTTGCCCTGTCCCGCGAGGATCCGCTCCAGGATCCGGGTGGTCCAGGCCGTCCCCTCGCGGCACTGCGTGCACTGGGCGCACGACTCGTGGGCGTAGAACCGCGCCAGCCGCATGATCTGGTAGACCATGTCGGCGGAGTCGTCGAACACGATGACGCCGCCCGAGCCGAGCATCGTGCCCTGCTCGACGCAGCCCTCGTAGTCGAGCAGGGTGCGCTCGGCCTCTTCGCGGTCGAGGATCGGCACCGACGAGCCCCCGGGGATCACGGCCTTGAGCGTCCGGCCGGGGCGCATCCCGCCGCACAGGTCGTAGAGGAGGTCCTTGAGGGGAAACCCCATCGTGACCTCGTAGTTGCCCGGCCGCGCCACCGTGCCGCACACCGAGAACAGCTTGGTGCCCGTGCTCTTGGGATTGGACAGGCAGAGGCCCTTGTACCAGGCGGCGCCCCGCGTGATGATGTGCGGCACCGCGGCGATGGTCTCGACGTTGTTGATGGTCGTGGGATGGCCGAACAGGCCCGCGGCCGCCGGGAACGGCGGCTTGATGCGCGGGTTGCCGCGCTTCCCCTCGATCGAGTTCATCAGGGCGGTTTCTTCACCGCAGATGTACGCGCCGGCGCCCCGGTGCAGGTGCACGCGCAGCGTCCCGAACGCCCCCGCCGCGTTGGCCTCGGACAGCGCCCGTTCCATGATGCGGTAGGGTTCGGTGAACTCGCCGCGGATGTAGATGTAGGCGACCTCGGCGCGGATGGCGTGCGCCGCGATCGCCGTGCCCTCGAGCAGGGCGTGCGGCGTCCAGCGCATGATCTCGCGGTCCTTGAACGTGCCTGGCTCCGACTCGTCCGCGTTCACGCACAGGTAATGGGGCCGCTTCTTCTCCTTCGGCATGAAGGTCCACTTCAGTCCCGTGGGGAACCCGGCCCCGCCTCGCCCCCGCAGACCGGACGCCTTCACTTCTTCCGAGACGGCCGCCGGGTCCCTGGCGAGCGCCTGTTTCAGCGCCTGGTATCCGCCGCGCTTCACCCAGCCCTTGTAGGAGCGGGCCTCGGCGTCGCCGAAGTACTGGGAGAGGACGACGGTTTCTTTCGGGTGCGGTTGGTGTGGGTAGCCCATGCCCGTGTCCCTAACGAATGCGGATTGGGGAGTGCGGAATGCGGAGTCGCAGGGCATCATCCGATGCCGGGTGCCGGCCTGACGGCCCGACGCTGGCGCGGTTCATTCCGCACTCCGCCTTCCGCATTCCGCACTCGATCTTCATCGATACCTCTTCACCAGCTCCGGCACCATCTCCACCGTGACGCCGTCGATGAAGTCGTCGTCGATCAGCACCGGGGTCGCGAAGCCGCACGCCCCGAGGCATTCGACCTCGATCACCGTCCAGTTGCCGTCCGGGCTGGTGGCACCGAGCTCGCCGCAGCGAGTGTGCTCGAGGAGCGCCTTCACCACGTCCTCGGCGCCGCAGACGTTGCACGGCGACGTGGTGCAGACCTGCACGAAGTGCTTCCCCACCGGATGCTGGTGGTACATGGTGTAGAAGGTGACCACGCCCTTCACGTAGGCCGGCGTGAGCCCGAGAACTTCGCCCACCTCGGTCATGTTGCGGTCGGAAATCCAGCCCCGGGCCTCCTGCACCAGCCACAGCGCCGGCAGCAGGGCGGCCTGCTTCACGGGATAGCGGCCGAGGATGTCCTGGAGCCGCTCCAGGGTCGCGCCGACGAAGACCGGCTCGTACGGCCCGGTCTCGTGGGCGGCGGCATGCGGTCCGGCGCTCACCGGTCCACCTCCCCCATCACGATGTCCACCGATGCATTGATCGCGATCAGATCGCTCAGCAGATGCCCCTCGGCCATCTTCGGCAGGGCGGCGAGATTGAGGAACGCAGGCGGGCGGATGCGCCACCGCACCGGCTTGGCGCTCCCGTCGGACACGAAGTAGTACCCCAGTTCGCCCTTGGGACCCTCGATGCCCAGGTACGCCTCGCCCACGGGCGCCTTGACGCCCTCCATCACCTGCTTGAAATGGAAGATCATCGCTTCCATGTCCGTCATCGCGCGCGACTTGGCCGGCAGGATCACCCGCGGGTCGTCCACGTTGATCGGCCCGTCAGGCAGGCGATCGAGCGCCTGCGCGAGGATCCGGGTCGACTGATGCAGCTCCTCGAGGCGCACCAGGTAGCGGTCGTACACGTCGCCGTGCTCGCCGACCGGAACCTCGAAGTCGTAGGTCTCGTAGCCCAGGTAGGGCTGGTCCTTGCGGACGTCGAACGGGACCCCGGAGGCCCGCAGCATCGGCCCGGAGAGGGACCAGTTGGTCGCCTCCGCCGCCGTCATCACGCCGACCCCTTGCGTCCGCCCCACCCAGATGGCGTTGCGGGTGAGCACGCGGTCGATCTCCGCCAGGGTCCGTGGGAAGGTGCGGATGAACTCGCGCAGCCCCGCGGTGAACCCCTCGGGGATGTCGGCCATCAGTCCGCCGACCCGCGTGAGGCTGGTGGTGAGCCGCGCGCCGGTCCACATCTCCTGCAGGTCGTAGATGCGCTCCCGCTGCTGGAAGGCCCAGAGGAACGGGGTGAACGCCCCGAGGTCGATGCCGGTGGTGCCGACCCACACGAGGTGCGAGATGATGCGGCTCATCTCGCATGCGATCACCCGCAGCACGGCGCACCGCGGCGTGATCTCGATCCCCATCAGCTTCTCGATCGCGAGCGCCACCCCGACGTTGTTCGACATCGGCGCCAGGTAGTCGTTGCGGTCGGTGAGCGGGACGATCTGATTGTAGAAGCGGTACTCCCCGAGCTTCTCGAACCCCGAATGCAGGTACCCGACGTGCGGGATGCAGCGCACCACCGTCTCGCCGTCCAGTTCCACCACCAGACGGAGCACCCCGTGCGTAGCCGGATGCTGGGGGCCGATGTTGAGGAGCAGGTGCTCGCCGCCGAGGTCGGGCTCCACATCCGGCGCGGCCCCGAGCGGGATGCGCACCGGCGTGCCGTCGGGCGCCACGCCCGAGGTGCCGAGCTCGTAGGCGACGGTGCGGGTGCTCATTCGGAGTGCGGCACCGTGCCGCGCTCGCCGCGTCGCAGCCGATCGACCATGTCGGGCGGCAGCTCCTCCTGTACCTCGGCGAGCGACAACTCCTCGAGGGAGTAGTGCGCCTCGGGGTTGGCGTTCAGCGCCTGGTGCACCTGCTCGGCCCGGCTGAACCGCCCCCGCAGCGGGAAGTCCTTCCGCAGGGGGTATCCCTCCGCGTAGGTCTCCCACATCAGGATGCGCCGCAGATCGGGGTGCCCGCGGAAGGTCACGCCGAACATGTCGTAGACCTCGCGCTCGAGCCAGTTCGCGCCCGCCCACAGGGACACCACGGAATCCACGGCCATTTCGCCCGCCGGATCGAGCTCGACCTTGACCCGCAGGTCCGCGGCGCGGGCCAGGGCGCGCAGGAAGTAGACGACCTCGAGCGGGCGCTCGCGGTCGCGGTACTCCACGGCGGTGACGTCCACGAGGTAGTCGTACGCCTGGCCGGGGGTATCGCGCAGCCAGCGCAGCACGTCGACCAGGCGGGCGCGGTCGACGTACACGATGGTGTCGCCGCACAACTCGACCGCGCGGCCGATCGCGCTTCCGAAGGTCGCCCGCAGCGCCGCGACGGACGGGTTCACGCCGAGCGGAACTGGTGGAGGGAGTTGCCGAAGGGCTCGGAGATCTCGTCGATCGTCGCCGGCGGCAGCCGCAGCCCACGCTCGTCGAGCGGCTGCTCGTCCCGCAGCCCGGTCGTCACCAGCGACTCGCCCTTGATCTTCTTGTGCAGCAGCAGCACCCCGTACAGCAGTCCCTCCGGACGAGGCGGGCAGCCGGGGACGTAGACGTCCACCGGCACGACCGTGTCGATCCCCTGCACCATCGCGTAGTTGTCGAACACCCCCCCGGTGGAGGCGCACGCGCCCATCGAGATCACCCACTTGGGCTGGGGCATCTGGTCGTAGATCCGGCGGATCACGGGCGCCAGCTTGAACGGCAGCCGGCCCGCGCAGATCAGCACGTCGGCCTGGCGCGGCGAGAAGGCCTGTCGCTCCATCCCGAAGCGCGCGAAGTCGAAGCGGCTGGCCGCCGCCGCCATGAACTCGATCGCGCAACAGGCGGTGCCGAACGGCATCGGCCACAGCGAGTTGGCGCGCGACCAGTTGACCGCCGGGTCGAGCCGCTGCTTCACCCAGTCGAACAGGGCCTCGGCGCGCGTCGTCAGCCAGTTGGGCGACGCGATCCCCGAGACCTGGTGCTTGCCCATCGGGGTCAGTCCCATTCGAATGCGCCCCGCTTCCAGACGTAGATGTAGCCGGCGAACAGGATGCCGATGAAGACCAGCGCCTCGACCAGCAGGAAGCCCATCGAGGGGCCGGTGCCCGCGTCGGCGCCGAAGTAGATCGTGGCCCAGGGGACGAGGAACACCGTCTCGATGTCGAACACGATGAACAGCATGGCGACCAGGTAGAACTTCACCGAGAACCGCTCGCGCGCGCTCCCCAGCGGCGGCATGCCGCTCTCGTAGGGGGTCCCCTTGAGCACCGTCGGCCTGCGCGGCGCCACGAGGTGCGACAGCCCGATCAGGATCGCCGCGTTGAGCACGACGAACACGAGGAGGATGGTGAAGATCAGGTAGCTTTGTGTCATCGGCTCGTGAAAGAATTCACTAGAGGCGCGGGAAACCTACCGATGCGTGGTGCGAGTGTCAACCGAATCGAGTGGCGTAAGTCTCGATGCCATCGATATATTGCCGCGCCATGTCCATCAAGTCCGACCGCTGGATCCGGCGCATGGCCACCGCGCACGGGATGATCGAGCCGTTCGCGGAGGCCCAGGTGCGCGAGGGCGTGATCTCCTACGGCGTGTCGTCCTACGGGTACGACATGCGCGTGGCGCCCGAGTTCAAGATCTTCACCAACGTCCTCTCGGCCATCGTGGACCCGAAGGCGTTCGATCCGCGCTCGCTCGTCGAATTCCAGGGCGACGTCTGCATCGTGCCGCCCAACTCCTTCGCCCTCGCCCGCTCGGTCGAGTACTTCCGCATCCCGCGCAACGTGCTCACGGTGTGCGTGGGCAAGAGCACCTACGCCCGCTGCGGCATCATCACCAACGTGACCCCGTTCGAGCCCGAGTGGGAGGGCCACGTGACGCTCGAGATCTCCAACACCACCCCCCTCCCCGCGCGCATCTACGCCAACGAGGGGATCGCCCAGGTGCTGTTCTTCACGGCCGATGAGGGAGACGAGTGCGAAGTGAGCTACGCCGACAAGAAGGGGAAGTACCAGGCCCAGCGCGGCATCACCCTCCCGAAGCTCTGACCCCGGCGGGCACCGCGCCGGCCACCGTGATGAGCGCCGTGGCGCCCGCGAGCACGGCGAGGTCCGGTCCCCACCCGAGCTCCGTGGCCGGCACGATCATCTGGAGCAGGTACATCCCCAGGTCGAACAGCGCGATCACCAGGCCGAGCAGCACGGTGTAGCGCAGCCCCCGGCCGAGCGCCGCGAGGAGCGCGGCGACGACGAACGCGACCACGCCCTGCCCCACCGCGAGCCCCAGCGCGGTGGCGAGGTCGCTCCCCAGCGTGCGCAGGAACGCCGCCGCGTCCGGATTGAAGCTGAAGAACAACGTGTGCACCACGGCGACCAGCGCACCCGCCACCGTCGCGCAGACGGTCGCCCATATCGCGTAGTAGGCGCCGACCTTCACCCGCTCGTTCGCCATGCGCGTCGTCTCCGGCGGGCGGCGTGGTACCTGGAGAGTGCGCGGGCGCCGGGAGCGGATCTCGCCCCCCGGCGCCCACGCGGACCCGCCGTTACCGCGGCGGGTTGAGGACCCGGTCGATCCGGGCCAGCAGGTGCACCACCTGGGCCCGAGTGTCCCGGTCGGTCACCTTGGCCTGGGCGGCACGCAGCGTGGCCGCCAGCTCCTGCAGCTCGAGTCGGGCGAGGGCCACCGCATCCCCCGGGCGCGGCGACGGCGGCATGAAGCCCGGGAACCCGGCGAACGGGCTCGGGGGCGGCGCGAGCGGCGTGTTGAGCAACCGGTCCAGCTGCTCCACGAACGCCCGCTGGAGGTTGCGCCGGTAGGGATCCACCACCGGGGCGGCGGCGGCGTACTCCGCGAACAGTCCGCGCCGCACGTCGCGGAACAGGTCCGCGAGGGCGTAGGCACCTCCCCGCGGCAGCGTCGCCTGCTGCTCGGCGAGACGCGACAGGCGGGAATCCTGGAACAGCCCGGCCAGCAGGGCGGTCTGCCGCGCGCGGACGCGCTCCACGAACCCGGTCGGCTCGATGCGCCGCAGGATCTCGGGATCGAAGAAATACGCGGGCGTCGCGAACGCCTGCTCGTTCAGGAACCGCACCGCCTCGGCCTGGCGCGCGCGCGGCACCGGCGTGTGGATGACGCCGCCCTGGTTGGGGTACTTCTCGTGCCGGTAGACGCCTCCCACCACCACCGCGACGTGTCCCAGCTCCCGCGCCCACTGTCCGATCAGCTCGTCGTACATCGCGTCGAGCAGGCTGTAGTCCTTGAGCGGGTCGGTCGTCGTCGCGGGGATCAGCATCGGGACGAGCCGCCGGATGTTGGCGAGGCCGAATCCCGTCGCCTTCACGGGGTCGTCACCCAGTGCCTCGGTCTGCGTGCGCGGATCGATGCCGTCAGGGTTGCCGAAGCGGTACTCGGGGTGCGCGTCCTGGAGCCGCGCCAGTGAATCGAGGTAGCGGCGCTCGCCTTCAGGCGTGGTGGCGCCGGGGACCCGGCCGTACCCCCAGTTGATCACGTAGTAGTCCCACACGCCGATCTTCGGCTGCAACTGCACGTCGTCGCCTGGCTGCGCCACGTAGTTGTTGCGGGCGTAGTCCATGATGGAATAGGACGTGCCATGCCGCCGGGAGTAGGTCGGGCTGCGCAGCGAGTCTGTCGGGTAGAGTCCCGAGGACAGCTGGTTGTGCGGCAGGCCGAGGGTGTGACCCACCTCGTGGGTGGAGACGAAGGCGATCATCTCACCCATCAGCGAGTCGGGGAACGGCAGGCGCCGGGCACGCGGGTCCACCGCCCCCGCCTGGATCCAGTACCACGACTGCAGCAGGCTCGAGATGTTGTGGAACCAGCCGATGTTCGACTGCAGGATCTCGCCCGTGCGCGGGTCGTTGACGTGGGGGCCGTACGCGTTCTCGATGGTGGACGGCAACCACCGGATCGCCGAGTAGCGCGCGTCGTCGAGGTCGAAATCGGGGTCCTCCTCGGGGGTGGGCGCGCGCCGCGACTGGATCGCGTTCGAGAATCCCGCGGCGCGGAACACCGGCTCCCA
>DASPFU010000166.1:0-2878 GCA_035620935.1 Gemmatimonadales bacterium | reverse complement strand
CCGCGAGGGCGTGAGCGGCAGCGCGGGCATCACGGTCACGGCGGCGCCCACCGGTGCGGGCGCGGTGTTCGTCGGCGCGGGCGACATCGCGGACTGCGGCTCGAGCGGCGACGAAGCGACCGCCGCGCTGCTCGACGCCATCGCGGGCACCGTCTTCACGACGGGCGACAACGTCTACAACGACGGCAGCGCCACCCAGTTCGCCCAGTGCTACGAGCCGACCTGGGGCCGCCACCGGGCGCGCACCCGCCCGTCGCCCGGGAACCACGACTACCGCACCAGCGGCGCCTCGGGCTACTACGCGTACTTCGGCGCCAACGCCGGCGACGCGGGGGTGGGTTACTACAGCTTCGACCTCGGCGAGTGGCACATCATCTCGCTCAACTCGAACGTCAGCATGAGCGCCGGCTCTCCGCAGGAGCAATGGCTCCGTGCCGATCTCGCCGCCACCAGCCGCGCGTGCGTGCTCGCGTACTGGCACCATCCCCGGTTCAGCTCCGGGGACCACGGCAGCGACACCGGCCCGCGGCCCCTGTGGCAGGCGCTGTACGAGTTCGGGGCGGAGGTGGTGCTGGCCGGCCACGACCACGACTACGAGCGGTTCGCGCCCCAGACCCCCGACGGCGCGCGCGACGATGCCCGCGGTATCCGGCAGTTCGTGGTCGGCACCGGCGGCACGGGATTCCGGTCGGTGTCCACGCCGATCGCGAACAGCGAGACCACCAACGACGACACCTTCGGGGTGCTGAAGCTCACCCTGTCACCGGGAGGATACGCCTGGGAGTTCGTCCCCGTCGCGGGCGGAACATACCGCGACGCGGGCGCGGGCACTTGCCACTAGCCCCGGGACAGGGAACGGACTGCAGGCACCAGGTTGCCAGAGGAGTTCCCAGACGGCAAGCGAACAGGGGTCGCCAGAGGTGAGTCGACGGTTCGGTCCTGTCGCGCTGTACTGGCAACCACTTCCACCTTGGCGTCTGGGAACTCCTCCGAACACTGCTTGCTCGATGCCGCGACCACACTGACACTCACCGCCGAGGAGAGCCCCCGATGAGCTTCAAGCACAAGCTGTCCCGACGCCTGGCGATGCTGAAGGATGCCCTGCTGGTCGCCGGCATCGCCGCCTGCCAGGCCGATGCCGGCATCGGCGGGCCGGCGGACGCGGTCGCCGCTCGCGTCGTGATCTCCCCCGCCACCCTCACCATCGGCACCGGTCGCAGCACCCTCCTCACCGCCATCGCGCTCTCCGCCTCCAACGACACCCTGAACGGTCCCATCGTCTTCAGCGTGACCGCGGGGACGCTCAGCGACACCACGACCAGCGGCAACGGGCGCCACCGCGGTCGCTACCGGGCGGGCAACGACACCGGCAAGGTCAAGGTCATCGCCAGACACCCGCGGGACGGCATCGCCGACACCGCCGACGTGACCGTCTCGCCGGTCGTGGTCGCCTCGCTCGCGGTCGCGCCGGGCTCGGCGAGCCTGGCGGCGGGCGAGACCGTGCAGCTCGTCGCCACGCCGCGCGACGCGGCCGGGAACGTCCTCACCGACCGGGCGATCGTCTGGACCAGCGGCAACGCCGCGGTGGCGCCCGTGACGGCGACCGGGTTGGTGACGGGTGTGGCGCCGGGTACCACGTCCGTCACCGCCGAATGCGAGGACGTGGCGGTCGCCGTCACGGTGACGGTGCTGCCCGGCACGCTGGCGGCGGTGCAGGTGACGCCCGCCGGCCTGGCGCTCCCGGTCGGGGCCACGCGCCAGCTCGTGGCGACGGCGCAGGACGCCTCGGGCACCGCGCTCGCCGGCTACACGGCCACGTGGGCGTCCGACCGGCCCGCGGTGGCGACGGTGACGGCGCAGGGCCTCGTGACCGCGGTGGCACCGGGGACCGCCACCGTGACGGCGACGATCGAGGGGCGGACCGGCGCGGCCACGATCACGGTAGGGAGCCTGTCGGCGGACGGGGCGTCGTGCCTCGACCAGAGCGGCCCGCTGCTCGTGCTGACCGGCCCGCAGGGCGTGTTCGACCGGCGCTCGCTCGCCGATTTCACGCGCGTGGACGCGCGCCAGGCGTCGTGGACCGACGCCGGCCTGAAGCCGGTGCGCGCGGGCGCGGGGCAGGGCCTCTGCTTCTCGGGCGGCGTCATCCAGGGGACCTACGCGGACACCGTGTCGTGGAGCGCGATGCACGACACCTACGCGCTGCAGGTGTACGGCGCGCGGCCGGTGGTCGAAGCGGTCCGGATCCACAACTACGGCGACGGCATCGGGCTGGACGCCTCGAGCGACGGGTGGACCATCCGCGACGCGCACCTGTCGTTCGTGCGCGACGACTGCATCCAGAACGACTACCTGCTCAACGGGCTGGTCGACGACGTGTTCCTCGACGGCTGCTACGTGGCCTACAGCGCGCGCTCGTCGGCGCTCCCCGACTCGGTGGACCGCAGCGCCAACGTGGTGACGGTCCGTGGCTCGCTGTGGCGCCTGCAGCGCATGCCCACGACCTACGAGGGCACGACGAACGAGCACAAGGGCTTCTTCAAGCTGGACAAGGACGGCACGTCGCCCCGCATGGCGCTGCACGACAACGTGTTCATCGCCGACATGGTGGTGAACGGAGACGGTATGACGATGTGGCCGCCGCTCGCCAAGCTCGCGAGCTGCTCCAACAACGTGGTGGTGTGGCTCGGGTCCGGGGACTTCCCGCTGCCGGCGGGCCTGCCGGCTGGCTGCGTGACGGTCGTACGGGACCGGGCGGTGTGGGACAACGCGGTCGCGGGGTGGCTGGCGCGGCACGGAGAGCACTGACGAGGACGCAGTGGGCAGGACGCAGGGTTCAGGGGAGTTGCCAGACGGCGAAGCGAACAGTGGTCGCCAG
>DASPFU010000165.1:0-26240 GCA_035620935.1 Gemmatimonadales bacterium | reverse complement strand
AGGTACCACTCGCGGTCCCAGTGCGTGTGGGGGATCAGGTGGAAGACGCGCCGCGCCCCCGGGGCCGCCGCTCCCCGCGTCACGGGACCGGTACGACGCCCGCGACGTCCTCCGCGTGGGAGAGCGGCACGTGTGCCACCCGCCGCCCGCGGCCGACGAGAGCCCGGATGTCTCCCAGTGCCTGTGCCCGCTCGAGCGTCGCGAAGGTGGTACCCATGCCGGGAATGTCGAGATCGAGCGCGGGCTCGGCGGTGACGACGAGGAACAGCCCGGTGGCGGGGCCGCCCTTGTGCAGCTGCCCCGTCGAATGGAGGTAGCGCGGGCCGAACCCGACGGTCGTGGTCACGCCGAGCGCGTCCTCCCAGCGCGCGCGGACCGTCTCGAGAGCCGCCGCGATCGCCGGGGTGGGCGGGAGGTAGGCGAGGATCGCGAGGTAGTCGCCCGGCCGGGCCGCCCGCGCGAGGGCAGCGGGATCGAGCGTGGCGGGGGCGACCGATGCCCCCGGACTCGCCGCCAGCTCGGCACGCGCCAGCGCCTTCGCCTCTTCGACGTCGGGCTGGTCGAACGCGTTCACGCCGAGCCGGTCGCACAGCGCCCACGTGGCGTACTCCCAGCGCAGGAACTCGCGGCCCAGGTCCAGGGGATCGGCGGAGAACTCCGTCACGGCCTGCTCGTCGGGTCGGGTCGGCCGCTCGGGGGCCCCGACCACCGGCACGACGCCGTGGCCCTCCTTCCCCGAGCTCTCCGCCACGAGTTGCTCGATCCAGTCGGCGAGCCCCGTCACGCCGGGGGGCGGTCGCAGCACGAGCTTGTCGCGTCCCGCGAGCGCCGCGGCGGCCATGCGCTCACCGAGCGCGCGGGCCGGCCCGGCGTCGAGCGCGACCGCCCGGTCGAGCAGCGTGGCGCCGTCGAGGCCGAGCAGCGCCGCCGGGAGCATGCCGACCACCGTGAGGGCGGCATACCGACCGCCGACGTCGGCGGGATGGGTGAACACCGCGCGGAAGCCCCGCTCGCGGGCCAGCGCTTCGAGCGGGGTCCCAGGATCCGTGATGGCGACGAACTGGTCGGGGCGCGCGCGCGCGGCGAAGTACCGGTAGAAGGCGAGGGTCTCGACGGTGGTGCCCGACTTGCTGGTCACGACGAACAGCGTGCGGTCGAGCTGCGGCTCGGCCACGGCGTCCCGCACCGCCACGGGGTCGGTCGAGTCCAGCACGGTGAGCGACGCGGCGCCCCCGCTCTGCGCCAGGACCCGCGGCGCGAGACTCGACCCCCCCATGCCGCAGACGAGCGTGCGGTCGAGGCCGTCGGCGCGCACCTGCCGGGCGAACCCGGCGAGCTCCGGCCAGGCGGCGCGGGACGCACGCGGCGCCGCGATCCACCCGAGCCGGTCCGCCGGAGCCGTGGTCATGGCGTGTCCAACATAACCCGCCCTCGCGCGGACCGCGCCCCGGCCCTATCCTTGGGCACTCAAGCGATGCGCACGCTCCGCCCACCCGCTCGGATCGTCATCATCGGTGTCGGCGCCGCTCTCGCGGCCGCCGTGCTCTTCGCCGCGCGGCCGGCGGGAGACGTCGTCCTGCTGCTCGCCGGCGTCGGCCTCGTCGCGCTCGCGGCCGGGTACGCGGTCGCCGTCCTCACCGACCGCCGGTACGCGGCGCGCCTCGATCGGGCGGTGGCGCGCCACACGCGGACGCTGTCCGACTCGCTCGCCCACACGGCGGCGGCGGAGCGCGACATCCGCCTGCTGATGGACGCCGTGCCCGACGCGATCGTCGTCCTCGACCCGGCCGGCCGCATCCTGGAGCGCAACGACGCCGCCGCGGTCATGGTGCGGGCCCCCGCGGACCTCGTCCCTGGCACCGTGTTCGACTACCTCGACCCCGCGGGCGCCGCATTCGTGCGCGAGAAGCTCGGCCGCGCGTTCGCGGGCGAGATGGTGAGCTTCGAAGTGCCGTTCACCCGGCTGGACGGATCGCGAGGCACGAGCTGGGTTTCGTACGCCCCGGTCCGGGAGGATGGCGAGATCCGCAAAGTCATGGCCCTGGCGCGGGACGTGACGGAGCAGCGGCGCACGGAAGCCCAGCTGCAACGCGCCGAGCGCCTGGCGTCGCTCGGCCAGCTCGTGAGCGGCGTGGCGCACGAGATCAACAACCCCGCCGCCATCATCTCCGGCGTCGCGCAGACCCTGCTGCTCGAGCCGCTCTCCGCCGAGCAGCGCGAGATGGCGCAGACGATGTACGACGAGGCCATCCGCATCGGGGGCATCACCACCAACCTCCTCACCTTCGCCCGCGGCAGCGGCAGCGCCCGCACCGTCGTGGACCTGAACGACGCCGTGCGGCGGACGCTGGCCCTGCGCCGGTTCCACCACACCTCGCAGGGCATCCGCGTGACGGCGGAGCTCGACCCGGACGCCCCGCACGTCTGGGCCAACCCGCCCGAGGTACTCCAGCTGGTCCTCAACCTGGTGCTGCACGCCGAGGACGCGGTCGGCCATGTCCCGGCCGAACGCACCATCACGCTGCGCACGCGGTCGCAAGGGCCGGTGGTCCGCCTCGAGTGCGCGGATTCCGGTCCCGGCATCGATCCCGAAGCGCTGTCGCGGGTGTTCGACCCGTTCTTCACGGCCCACGCCGGAGGTGGCGGGACCGGGCTCGGCCTCTCGGCGTGCTACGGGATCGTCCAGAGCCACGGGGGCGAGATCACGGCGGACTCCGCGCCCGGGCGGGGCACGACCTTCACCGTCACGTTCCCCCGCGACGCGTCCCCTGAGCCGCGGGCCGCGGCCTCCGAACCCGGTCCCGGCGGTGCGCGCGGCACGCGGGTCCTCCTGGTCGAGGACGAGGCCGGCCTGCGCCAGGCGGCGGTGCGCTTCCTCGCCCGGCGCAATGTCACGGTCGTCGGCGTGGGAGACGGGGAGGCGGCACTGGCCGCCGTCCGGGCCAGCGATTTCGACGTGGTGGTCACCGACGTGCGCCTGCCGGGGATCAGCGGGCGGGAGTTCGTGGAGCGCCTGCGGCGCGAGCGCCCGGCGCTGGGGGGGCGGCTCGTCCTGGCCACGGGCGACCCGCGGGGCGAAGAGGCGCGCGCCATCATCGCCGCGACCGGCGCGACCTGCATCCACAAGCCGTTCGACCTCGACCGGCTCGAGGCCGTGATCCGCGAGACCGCGGCGCGGACTAGGGGCCCTGCGTGATCCGCAGCTCGACGGCGGCCGGGCCCTGCACGGAGCCGTCCGCCGCCACGCGGATGCGCACCGGCGCCGCCGTCCCGCCGAATGCGGCCAGGACGCGGCTGTCCACCGTGATTTCGTAGTCGCCCGGCTTGATGCCGAGCACGTAGAACCCGCCGTCCGCGAAGGTCACCACCGCCTGCCGGGCCCCCGTGGCCACCTGCGTGATGACGACGCTCGCGCCCCCCAGCTCGCGGACGCCATCCGGTCCCTCGAGCAGGACCCGGCCCTCGACGACGCCTGAACGCACCAGCGGCACGTCCACCGTACGGAACCGATTGGGGGACGGGATCACGCTCGCCGTGGCGAACGCCGGCACCACGAGGGGGGACTCGATGCTCAGCGTGTCCACCATCATGAGGACGGGCTCGAAGGGGATCAACTCCCACACGCGGAACACGCCGCTCGAGTCCGACACGGCGGTGAGGTTGCCGAGACGCACCCGTACGTCGCTGACCACCGCCTCGCCCGCGTCCCACTCGCCGTTCGCGTTCTCGTCGAGGAACACCCGTCCGGAGAGACCGGCGCGCTGGATCGACGGCCCCGGGGTGAACCCCACGCGATGCGCGCCCTCGTTGTAGACGGCGGAACCCTGCAGCAGGAAACTCCCCGTCGCCGGCCGCCCGTTCGAAGCGTCGACGGCGGTCGTGGTGCGGGCCCCCGGCAGATAGGTCTGCAGCGTCGCCACCAGGCTCGTGCCGCCGAACTCACGCTGATACCGCGTGCCGACCTCCAGCCGCACGCCCTCGGTGAGCTCGTGCCCCACCACCACCGCCGCCGTGCGCAGCCCCGCACCGTCCTCGAGCTCCACGTCGCCCCGCGCCCAGAGCCCGCCCCAGAATGACCCCAGCCACAGGCGCGGCAGCATGAACGCATTCACCCCGACGAACGAGCGGGTCGACGAGGACCCGGCCTCCGGCGTGGTGCGCTCCGTCCGCAGGTACGGGATGAGGCGCAGCTGGGCGGCCTGGACCGATGCGCCGACGCGCCCCTGGGTGAAGCCGCCGAACGTGCTGGCGGTGTGCCGCAGACCCGCGTCGAGGTAGAACGACGAGACCCCCGGGATCGGGCGCACGAACCCACCCAGCCCCCACTCATGCGTCCGGCCCATGGGCGTGAGGGACGGCCCGGTCGTCCCCTCGTCGTAGGCGGTGAAGTCGGCCACCATCCGCAGGTTGAGCGACGGCTCGAAGTTCACGCCCGTGCGCACGAACCCCTGCGCCAGCGCCTCGAGCTCGACGGCGATCGCGTTGAGCGGCGTGCCCGACACGGCGACGTAGGGCTGCGTCAAATCGGTGTAGGCGTCGCGCCAGAGCTGCTCCAGCCCCGCCCGTACCGTCCACTGCCGCGACAGGCCGTAGCGCAGGTCGAGGTTGGCGGTCGCATCGCACAGCGTCGACCGACAGACGCCTGCCGAAACGCCGTACTCGAACCGCCCGACGGGGAGGAGCTGGCCGAGGACCCGGTAGGTCTGGTTGAAGCGGCGCACCTCGCCGAACGGCCCGTAGGCGACCAGATCGACGGGGTTCTCGCCGTAGTACGACGGCAGGTCGAACCCGTACGCGCCCTGCGTGTCGGCGGAATCGAAGCCGACCAGTGCGCCGTTGCGGTAGGCCTCGACCACCCATCCCGGCTCGAGACGGCCGCCGTAGCGGTACGTGCCCACGAGCGACGGCCGCACGTAGGGCGAATTGCTGAGCGTGATGCCCTGCATCTGCCGCAGGCGCGGGCCGGTGGTGAACGCATCACCGACCGACGCCTGCGTGAGCCAGGGGCGGTCACGCCACACACCGGTCCACGATCCCTCGAGCCGCACGTCGCCGCTCTCGATGCCGTTGCGGCTCAGCACGGCGCCCTCGAGCGATCCGCCGAACAGGTCGGCGCCCGCGGTCGCGGTGTATTCCCCCCCGCCCGTCGGGTCGGTGCTGGGCAGGAACAGCGAGTAATCGAGCACCAGCCCGCCCCAGCGGCTGCGCTGCAGCTCGAGCACCCGGTCCACCGGCCGGCCCCCGCGCCGCCGCAGGAACGCCTCGCGCGCCGCCTCGCGCTGCAGGCGCCGACCGATCGGCAACAGGCTCGCGTCCACCACCGTGACGACGAGCTCGCTCCAGTCCACCGTGATCCGCAGGCCGAGCAGGTCCGCGAGCCGCTCGGCGCCGACGTACAGCTCCGCGTCCACGAAGCGTTTGAACTCGGGCGCGATTACGAGACGCCGTGAGCCGTACACCATCGTGTCGGAGGCGGCATCCACGACGATCGGGACGCGACCGGGGTCCACGAAGGCCTCGAGCCGTCCCTCGAGCGACAGGCGGAAGGGGATCTCCGCCATCTGGAGGAACTGCGACAGCGGCAGCAGCGCCTCGGTGCGCACCCGATACCCGGGGACCGTCCGGCCCGCGAGCCGGCCGATCTGCAGCTCGACCATCACCGCCTGCGCGACCGTGTCCGTCGGATCGATCGGATCGGCTCGGAACACGGGCACCGTGTCGTCCGGGCTCGACGCGCGCAGGGCGAGCACCGCGGGCGGCAGGACCGTGTCGCGCCGCGCCGCGGCCTGCTGCGTCACACTGGCCGCGGCCGGCCGGGCCGCGAGGGCCGGCCCGACGGCGACGGCCGCCAGGAGCGCGAGCGGGCCGACGCGCCGGCTGCTCACGGGACGCGGATCTCCACCGAGTCGGAGACCGCGGGCGCCCGCACCGTGTGACGAGCGTCGATGTCCTGCCGGCCCGCTTCGACCAGCAGGCGGACGCGATACCGGCCCGGCGCAAGGACACCGGCGAACGCGGTGAATCGCGGCGTGATCGCGTAGTACGCGGCGAGCGGCGCGGTGAACTCGGCGCGGACGGCGCCGGTCGAGTCCACCAGCTGGCCCCGCGCCGTCCCGAGGAACGCCGACGTCCCCAGGCGCGTCAGCTCCGCCCGCACCTCGAGCGTGTCGGCGATCAGCGCGGCCCGGAGGTCCGCCAGCCGGACCCCGGTCGTCGGCGTGCCCTTGCGGTAGTACACCCCGATCAACGAGCGCACCTCGAGCGTGAGCCCGACCTGGATCTGCGCCGTGTCCGGGACCCCGCCCACCGGGACCTGTCCGCCCCTGGCTGAAACGACGAGCCGGGCCCAGTACTCCCCATCGGGCAGGCCCGCGGGCGGCCGCGCGAGCAGGCGCACCGTCTGCCGCTCGAGCGGCATCACGGTGAGCCGCCGCGGGAAGGCCTGCAGCCAACCGGCCGCCGAGGGAAGCGATGCGTCGACCGAATCCACCGTCCGGAAGTGGATGTTGCCGGCGGAGTCGGTCGCGGGATAGCCGAAGATCACGGAGATCGTGACCTCGGCAGGCTCGCTGTTGGGATTGTAGAGCAGTACGGAGCCGCTGCGCGACCCGTGGTCGATGAAGATCGCGGTCGGTGCGATCATCACGCCCTGGGCCGCGACGGGCCCGGCCAGGGCGACGCACAGGGCGGCGAGGCCGACGAGGGCGCGGCTCACGGGACGATCACCGTGAGCACGACGATGCCCGTGTAGGCCCCCGCAGCCTGCCCGGCGGTCGGTTGGGCGGTGCCGCCCAGGAAGACCGAGCCCTGTCCGTTCTTGCTCAACTGGCCGGTCCCACCCACGTTCGGGTCGAACCCCGCCTGCGCTCCGATGGTCGTGGTCGAGAAGCCGCCGTCGCCCGACCCGAAGCTGAGAGGCATCGCCGCCCCGCCGGGACCGGTCAGCGACGCCGGCAGCGTGAACTGCATCAGGACCTGCAGGAACTTCTCGCCGCGAATCGAGAACTCGCCGCTGCCCACCGGGTCGGTGCGATTGACGTGACTCGATACCCCCGGGAACACGACCCCGAAGGTCAGGGCGCGCTCCCCCCGCACCCGGAGCGGTCGACCGCCCTGCCCCGAGGCGGGTGCCGCGAGGAGAAGCCCGAGAAGGAGCAGGACGAGGCCGCGCATCGGCATGGGATCGCATGTCCTGTTGGCGACAGCGCCGGCAGAGGGGGGCAGCCCCCTGCCGGCGCCGGGTCACCACGGGCGCTGCGAGCGCCGGGTCAGTACAGGACCGTCAGGGTCACGGCGGCCGTGTATACCCCGGCGGGCTGGTTCGCCAGGGGCGACACGGTGGCGCCGATGTACACGAACAGCGCGCCCGTCCCGCTCAGCGTCGCCGCCGTGGGCGTACCCGACGGCGTGAACCCCGTGCCGGCCGGCGTGGCCGTGGTGTTGTGATTGCCGGTCCACGTGCCGATCGGCATCAGGTCGCCCCCGCTCGCCAGATTGGTCGGCAGCGTGAAGTTCAACGAGACCGGCGTGCTCGCGGCCCCGGCCACGTCCCAGCGGCCCGCCGTCGCGTCGGTCACGAGGACCGTCTTGGCGACGCCGGGGAACACGCTCTGGAAGTCGAGGTTGTTCACGGCCGTCACGTTGATCGGCGCCTGGACCGTGGCCGTCGCCGTGATCGATGCGTTGTTGACCTGGGCGTACACCGGAGTCGTGAAGACGACCAGTGCCAGCACCGCCAAGGCGACAGCGACGAGCTTGCGCATTGTGCAGCCATCCTTTCTGGGGACCCTGTGAAGTCGAACCCGGCGCGCGTGACCGGAGCGCCAGACTTCCGACATGTGCGAGCGCAACAGCCGTGCCACAGGAAGCCCATTGCGGCTGTCAAATAATTTGACACCGGCCAGCGGCGCAACCTGCACGGCGGCCCAAAGTTAAGTAACTGCCGTCACGGGTACAATATCCCGAGGCCCGGCTTTCCAGAGACTGTGAACAGGCGTGTTGATAAACCGTGTGGCGCGGGGGCCAGCCAGCGTCCGCGGCGTCGGCGCCCAACTCAGGGCGTCGCGCCGGGCACCCCGAGCTTCTGGCGCAACGCCGGTGGGAACAGCGCGACGGCGTAGCGCACGGGCACCGACAGGGCGAAGCCGGGACCCTGACGCAGCCCCGCGCGGTGCACCGAGACGACGTCCCCGTTCGAGCTGAAGACCGGGCTGCCCGACGAGCCGCCCGTGGTCATCCCGTCGAACTGGATCAGGTCCGCCGTGACCCGGGAGAGGATCCCGGCGGTCATCGACGTCCGCACCACGCTCGAGCGGTCGCGGGCGAACCCCGAGCCGGCCGGGAACCCGATGAGCGCGGCCGGATCGCCCTGTCGGGCCCGGGTCCCGTCCCAGTCCACCGCCGTGAGCCACGGACCCTGGTAGCCCTTGATCTTGATCAGGGCGATGTCGCGGTCGCGCGACGTGGCGACGACGTCGGCCAGCCGGGCGCGCGACTCGTCGGCCATGGTCACCCAGACGGTGTCCGGCCGCTCGTGCGCCGAGTCCGCGACGACGTGCCAGTTGGTCAGCATGTAGCCGTCGTTCGAGATGACGAAGCCGGTCCCGTCATAGTAGTCGCCGCCCAGCCGCACGGTGATCAGCCCCACGGCTCCTTGCGTTTCCTGGGCGACGCTCGCGAAATCGGCCGACCGCACCGCGCGCAGGCGTGCCGTCATCCGCGCGGTCTGAGATTCGGCCGCCGCCACGGCGCGCCGCAGGCTGTCCACGGTCGCGGGGTTGAGCGCGCGGCGTTCCGCAGCAGCCAGCTGCTCGCGCATCCGCTGGACCTGGAGCTCGGACTGGGCGCGGCGCGACTCCGCCGCAGTGAGCTGTGACTGGATGTCGCTCTGGGCCCGCTCGAGCGCCGCGCGGAGCTCGGCCGAGGTGGCCTGCGCCGAGTCGAGCGCCGCACGCAACCGCTCGACCTCCGCCGCCGGAGCGGAGGCCGCGCGGGCGTCGTTGAGCTCGCGCCGCAGCCGCTCGGCCTCGGCCCGGGCGGAGTCCTCGACGCCCTGCATCGCCTGCTCGGTCTGGGCGACCTCGCCCGACAGGAGCCGATACACGCCGTACACGCCGCCGGCGAGCAGCAGGACCAGCGTGACGATGACACCGGTGAGCACGCGGAGGCGGCGCCGCGCGTCGCCCTGCAGCCGCTCCGAGATCTCGCGCACGAACATCGACGTGCGGCGGCCCTTGCTCCGCTCCTCCTTGGCCCGGGCCAGCGCCGCCCCGATCATCCCCATGACCGTGTGCTGGCCGAGCTTGTCCCGCGGCGCCGCCGGGATGCCGGGCGACGTCCCCAGGCCCTCGATGATCAGCACCGGACCGGCCCGCCCCAACTGGATACGGTCCCCCATCCGGACCGGCGTCGGCTCCGTCAGGACCTCGCCGTTCAGCAGGGTGCCGTTGGTGCTGCCCGCGTCCTGAAGGGTGAGGGCGGCGGTGGGTCCCACGAGCAACTCGGCGTGCACGCGCGACACCGCCGCGTCGCCGGGATCGACCGGGCGGACTTCGCATTCCTTGCCGCGCCCGATGCGAATCCGCGTCCCGCGCGCCTCGAACCGCCGCCCGGAACCGGCGGCGAGGAGGGTGATCGCGTAGGCGCGGAGCTCGGGCAGCGGGGGGCCGGCCGCCGGCGCCGTCGTTTCGGACGGCGGCGGTCCAACGGGGGCCATCTCGACCTGCGTGACCGGGACCTCGCCCCCCTCCCCAACGGCCGCGACCCGCAGGCGGGGCCCGCTCTCCCCAAGGCGAATCTCGTCGCCCACGGCGAGCGGCTGCTCGCCCTGCACGCGTCGCCCGTTGACGAAGACGCCGTTGCGGCTCTGCAGATCGTGGACGCGCCAGCCGCCGGCGTCGTGCCGCAGCTCGGCATGCCTCCCCGACACCACGGCCGCGTCGGGGCCGAAGACGATCGCGGCGGCGGGATCGCGCCCGAGGAGAGCGACGGCGTCGCGCAACTCGTGGACGCGATCGCCGGCGACGAGCTTCAGGTACGGCACGGCCGCCAGTGTCAGGAGGGTTCCCGCGCCAGCCGCCGCGCGCGACGCTCCGATCCTTGCCGGCGCGACTCGGGGGAGCGGCGGGCAGCGTCCCGCCGCTCCCGCCGGACCCGGCGTTGATCGCCGGCGCGGCGCTCGTGGGGTACGGGGCCGGCGGCGCGCCGGCGGTCGGCCTGGAACCGCCGGTCCACGCCGGAGCGGCGGTCCATCAGGACGCGGCGGTCCCCGAGTCTGCGTCGGTCGCCGGCTGCGGGCACGAATCCGGGCACGGGGTCAACCTCGGCTGGAGTCCATGGGATTCCGAGGGGCAAGAATGTACGAGCCCCCACAGGGGGGCGCTAGATTGTGGGCACCGATGCCGCCCGATACGCCCGCCGCCGATCCCCTGACCGAGGTCACACGGACCCTCGAGCCGGCGTACCGGCTCGACAACCTGGTGGCGCTGTCACGGGAGCGCGCCCTCTACCAGGCCTGGGACCGTCTGCTCAAGCGGCCGGTCGCGATTCGGGTGCACCTGGTGCCGGGCACGCCGGGCCGGGCGTGGTTCCTGCGCGAGACCGAGACCCTCGCCGTGCTCGACCATCCGTCGATCCGACACGTCTATGCCGGGGTGGACACCGGCGTCCTGGCGTACCGCACCACCAACTGGATCGAGGGCGAGAGCCTGGCGGAGGCGATGGCGCGGGGCCCGCGCCCGGTGCCCATGGTGATGTCGATGATCCGCGATCTGCTCGGCGCCCTGGAGTACGCGCACGCCCGGGGCGTCATCTTCCGGCGCATCGCCCCGACCACGTTGCTGGTGGATCTCGCCGGCCGCGCCGTGGTGTCGGACCTGCGATACAGCAGCTGGTGCCTCAGTCACATCCCGGCGGACGACCCGGGCGCGGGCGGTCCGTTCTCCGCGCCCGAGGTCCGTGCCGGCGCGCCGGGCGACCCGGCCGCCGACGTGTACACCGCCGCCGCGCTCGTGTACTACGCGCTGACGGGGCAGGAGCCGCCGCTCGATCCCGCGACCATCGTCCCGCCGCGCCAGCTGCGCGCCGCCGTGCCGCTGGCCATCGAGCGGGTGCTGCTGCGCGCGCTCTCGGCCCGGCCGGCCGATCGCTACTTCACCGCCACCGAGATGCTCGAGGACTTCGTCATCGACGCCGGCGCGTTCCAGCCCCCCGCCGCCGTCCCCGCACTCGGCGAGCCCGGGTTCGAGCGGCGGCTGCGCCGCGCGCTGGGCGACGACTACGAGCTGCTGGAGGAGATCGGCTCGGGCGGGTTCGGCCGCGTGTACCGCGTGCGCGATCTCGGCCTCGAGCGCGAGGTCGCGATGAAGGTCCTGCACCCCGCGCTGACGGCGGATTTCGGCGTAGTCGAGCGGTTCCGTCGCGAGGCCCAGCTCGCCGCTCGGCTGCGGCACCCCAACGTCGTGAGCATCTACGACATCGCCGGGCGGGCGGGCCTGCTGTGGTACACGATGGAGTTCGTGCCGGGCGCCAACCTGGCGCAGACGGTGCAGCGACACGGGCCGCTCTCCACCGACCGCACCGTGCGCTTCCTCAACGAAGGCCTGTCGGCGCTCGAGCACGCGCACGCCCTCGGCCTGGTCCACCGCGACATCAAGCCCGAGAACATGCTGCTCGAGCCGGATGGCCGCCTGCGCATCACGGACTTCGGGCTCGCTCTCGCGCTGCGGGGTGACATGCGGTTCGGGGGCGCCACATCGCGCTCGGGCACGCCGCAGTTCGCGGCGCCCGAGCAGCTGCTGGGCGAGCGGGTGGACACCCGGGCCGACATTTATTCGCTCGGCGCCGTGGCGTACTACGCGCTCCTCGGCAAACCGCCGTTCGAGGGCCCTACCCCGGAGGCGATCCTGGCGCGCCAGACGACGGACGACCTGCCGTCACTCGTCACCGCCCGGTCGGACGTGTCGCGGGAGCTCGAAGAGGTGCTGCGACGCGCGGTGCGCAGCGCGCCCCCGGAGCGGTATCCCACCGCGCAGGCGTTCCACGAGGCATTGCGTGACGCGACGGGCGGGCTGGTGCGGCGCGCGTGGGCGATGATCCGGGGGGCATAGACAAGACGCCAGGACGCCAAGACGCCACGCTGTACGAGGGCCCGCGTGGCACCGTCGTGCCGTCGTGCCGTCGTGGCGTCGTGCCGTCGTGCCGTCGTGGCGTCCACCCTCACCCCCAGCGAAAGATCTTCAGCCCCACCACGAAGCTCGCGATCCCCCACCCCGCGACGATCGCGACCGGCGCCGCCAGGGCGCCCGCCGCCGCCCCGTCGATCATCACGCCGCGCATGGCGTCGTTCAGCGCCGTGAGCGGCAGCGCCCGCACGACCGGCTGGATCGCCTCGGGGAACCGCGCGTAGGAGAAGAACGTCCCCGACAGCACCCACATCGGCAGCATCACCAGGTTCATCAGGCCGGAGACCGCTTCGACCGTCTTCGCCCGGCTCGCCACCAGCAGCCCGATCCCGCTGAATGCGAGCGAGCCGAGCACCGACAGCAGCGCGAGGGTGGCGAGCGAGCCGCGGACCCCGACGTCGAACACGAGCCAGCCGAACCCGACCAGCGTCGCCACCTCGATCACGAGAAACAAGAGGCGCGACAGCATGAAGCTGAACAGGTAGTGGCTGCGCCGCATCGGGGTCGCCAGGAACCGCTTCAGCAGTTTCTTGGTGCGCGCGCTCACCACGGCGAACCCCACGCCCCACATCCCGCTGCCCATGAGGTTCATCCCGAGGAGTCCGGGGATCAGGAAATCGATGTATCGGGAACCCGGCTCGGTGACCCGCTGCTCGCGGACGGCCACCGGGTCGCGCCGTCCGGCCGCGCGCTGCAGCGCGTCGGTCGCCTCGAGCACCGCCAGGCGGGACTCCGTCCGGGTCGAGTCGTAGCGGAACGTCACCGGGTCGCCGGGCAGGACGAGCAGGGCGATCCGGCCCGACGCCAGGCGCCGCTGGCCCTCGTCGGACGCGAGATGCTGCACCGCCAGGTGCGGGGACGCCGCCAGCCTCGCGACCACCGCGCTGTCGCCCGCTCCGGCCACCACCCCGACCTGCAGCGCCTCGGGACCGCGGTTGCGGAAGGCGATCCCCAGCGCGAACGCCAGCAGGATCGGGAAGCCGAACACCCAGAACACCGCCTCCGGCTCCCGGTAGAAGCCGCGCAGCTGCGACAGGGTCAGCTGGACGAGCGGGTGATCACGCATCGCGCAGGTGCCGCCCGGTGAGCGCCACGAAGACATCCTCGAGCGTGGCGTGATGGGTCGCGAGGTCGCTCAGCTCGGCGCCCCGCTCCGCGAGCAGGGCCAGCAGCGCCGGGACGGCGCGGTGCACCTCGCTGACCGTGAGCGACGCCCGGCCGGCCGCGAGGCGCACGCCGCGCACGCCCGGCAGGCCGGCGAGCGCGGCCGCGAGCGGAGCGAGGGCAGCCCCGTCCCCGGCCGCGACCTCGACCACGTGCGCCGCTCCCAGCGACGCCACCAGCTCGCGGGGGGAGCCCAGCGCGATGACGCGGCCGTGGTCCACGATCGCGACCCGGTCGCACAGGCGCTCGGCCTCTTCCATGTAGTGCGTGGTCAGCAGCACCGTCCCCCCGCCCGCCCGGAACCGCGCGATCACGTCCCACAGCTGGCGTCGTGACTGCGGGTCGAGCCCGGTGGTCGGCTCGTCGAGGAACAGAAGGTCCGGCCGGCTCACCAGCGCGCAGGCGACCGCCAGCCGCTGCTTCTGGCCGCCCGAGAGCTTGCCGACCCACGCACTGCGTTTCTCCTGGAGCTGGACGGTGTCGAGCACTTCGTCGACCGAATGCGGCTCGCGGTAGAAGCTGCGGAAGAGCTGCACCGTCTCGGCGACCGTGAGTTTGTCGGCGAGCTGCGTCTCCTGGAGCTGGATGCCGAGGCGTTCGCGCAGCGCCCGATCGTCCCCCCGCCCCCACCGCGCGCCGAGCACCTCGACGTCCCCTGCGTCCGCCGCCGTCAGCCCCTCGAGGATCTCGACGGTGGTCGTCTTGCCCGCCCCGTTCGGCCCCAGCAGGCCGAAGCACTCGCCACGGGCGACGGTGAGATCGAGCCCCGCGACCGCCGTCACGTCGCCGTAGCGCTTGACCAGGCCGCGACAGCGGATCGCCACGGCGTCAGCGCCGCGGCCCCTGGCAGCGCTCACGGTCAGGTCGTCGGGGGAGATTCGGGCGCCGGGGGCCCAGCGCGGGCGGCGTCGACGCGGGCGAGCGTCTTCGCCAGCGCGGCCGCCAGCTCGAACTCCAGACTCTGCACGCCTTCGGTCAGCCCCCGGATCTTCAGAGCGATCCCGATGGACCGCCCCGCCAGCACCGACATCGACCCGGCCATGTCGCCGAGCGTGCCCATGTCGGTCACGAGGGCGCGCTGCCGCAGCTGCGACAGCTCCCGCTCGATCGACGCGCAGAGGTTGGTGATCGTCGCCATCGGCGCGGCGCGGCTGCCGTCGAGCTCCGCCACCAGGCGCTTCACGTGCTCGACGGTGTGCTGGAACCCGTTGATCGTCGCGATCCGCTCCTGCAGGACGATCGACTGCCGCGTCATCGTCAGCGCTCCGGCGCCAGCGCCTCGCCGAGCACCCGGCCGTCGACCGTGGAGTCCGGTGCGAGAGCGAGCAGGCGCGCCAGCGTGGGAGCGATGTCGACCGTGGCCGCGCGCCCGTCGTAGCGCCCCGGCCGGACCCCCCAGCCCCAGAACACGAGCGGCACGTGGGCGTCGGCGTCCGAGGGCTTGCCGTGGTCGGCATACGCGCGACCCCAGGCGGAGTGCTCGCGCAGGGTGATCACGAGCGGCACGGGCAGGTCCGGGGCGAGACTGTGCGCCCACCGCCGGGCGATGGGGTCCGCCGTCGTGTCCATCGCCGCGAGGTCGGCGGGACGGTCCACACGGGCCACGCCGGGCACCCGGCGCACCCGCGCCGCCAGCGCCGTCCACACGCTGTCGAGGGCGATCCCGGCGGCGCCGAGGCGCCCGTTGTCGTGCAGGAACACCATGCCCCCGTCCAGCACCAGCCAGCGCTCGGGATCGTGCTGCGAGCGGTACGCGGCGTCGAGCTCCCGGTTGACCGCCGTGATCAGCGTATCGAGCGCGACGTCGTACGCCTCGACGCCGCGCGCGCGTGCGGCCGCCGGGAAGGGCGTCACCCCGTGGTCCGCCGTGAGCACGACGACCAGCTGCTCGGGGCCGACCAGTGCGTCGAGACGCGCCAGGAACCAGCCGAGGTATTGATCGAGCCGCAGGACCTGGTCGTGCACCTCGCGGGAATCGGGACCGAAGGTGTGCCCGATGGCATCGGTCGCCGACAGGCTCACGGCCAGCAGGTCGGTCGTGCCGCGCCGGCCGAGCCGGAGCTCGGCGGCGCCCTCCACCGCGAGCGCCAGCGTGAGGGAGTCGATCCACGGCGTCCCCGCGAACTGGGCGGCGGCGCGCGCGCTGTCCGCCGGGAGCCGGTGCGGGAACGTCACGTCCCGGCCGCCGTTCTCCCACGCCGCCGAGTCGGGCTCGGCGTAGGCGCTGTCGGCGACGAGCAGCGTCCACTCGCGGTCCGCCGCCCGGAAGGGCACGCGCCGGGCGTTGAACGCCCGCACCCACGGCGGCAGCGTGTCCTGGTAGTAACGGCTCGTGGTGAACGTCCCCGCCTGGTACCAGTACACCTCCTCCCGCGCCCGGCCCACGGGCAGGATCGCCCCGCGGTCCTTGCGCGACACCGACAGGGCCCGCGCCGCCGTGTCGGCGGCCTCGAGCCAGTCGAACAGCGCCGTCCCGTGGAACCGGCGCGGGGAGGCACCCGGACCTCGCACCTCGAGCAGCGGCGCCGCCGTGTCACCGACCCCGCGCCCGTTGTCGATGATGCCTGTGTGGCGGGGCCACCGCCCCGAGAGCACGGCGGCATGTCCCGGCGCCGTCTCCGTGACGGCGTGGTCCTGGAACGCGTTCGTGAACACCGCGCCCTCGCCGGCGAGCCGCGCCAGCCCGCCCGTCAGCTGCCCGGGCCAGCGGACCAGGTAGCCCGGCAGCAGCTGATCCACCGTGATCATCACCACCAGAGCCGGCCGGGCCGGTCGCGGCGGGGCAGCCGGAGCGGCTGGCGCCGGGGGCCCACCGGCCGGTGCGCAGCCGAATGCGAGCAACGCGATGGAGGCGAGACGGATCGTCATGCGCGAATGGTAGCAGGGTCCGGCACTTCGTGCGGCTCCCGCGCCGCGAGGAACAGGGCCACCGCCACGGTCGCCGAGGCGAGCACGAACGGCACCCCGTGGCCCAGCGTGGCGTACGCCACGGTGGCGCCGATCGGGCCGATGATGCTCATGATCCCGCGGAGCGTCTGCTGCGCCCCGAGCACGAGCCCCGTCTCGCGCCGGTCGGTGCGATGGCTCACGAGCGCCGTGCTCGCGGGGAAGAGAAGCGCCGTCCCCATCGGCGTGAGCGCGAGGCACACCACGAACAGCGGCAGCATCCGGGGGAGCGGCATCAGGGCGAGGCCGATCGCCAGCAGCGCGGCCCCGAGTCGCATCGTGCGCACCTCCCCGAGCCGGTCGTTCACGTAGCCGACGAGCGTGGCGCGCATCAGGACGCCCACCACTCCGAAGACCGCGAAGAAGTACCCGATGCTCTTCTCGGTGACGCTGAAGCCGTCCTTCAGATAGAGCGCCAGCACGCCGATCAGCGCGTTGAGCGCGAGCATGCCGACGCAGTAGATCCAGATCACGCGGTGCACCGGCCGTGACGGATGGCGCACGATCTCCCACACCGCCCGCGCCACACCCCGCTGCCGGTGGGGCTCCTCGGCCTGGGCCCCGCTCGGACGCGCGCTCTTCGACTCCGGCAGCCAGTGCCACGCGGCGAGGAAGTTCACGGCCATCACCCCGGCCGCCATGAGTCCCGGCGCCGCGGGACCCCATCGCGCCGCGAACGATCCGATGAACGGCCCGAGCACCACGCCGGCGCTCGAGCCGGCCGAGAGCCAGCCCAATGCCTTGGCCCGTTCCGACGGGACCATGGTGTCGGCGACGTACGCCTGGGCGACGGCGGTCATGCCGCCGCCGAGCCCCTGGACGATGCGCGAGACGAACAGCATCCAGAGCGAGGTGGCGAACCCGAAGATGAGGAACGCCGCCCCCGCCGTGCCGAGACAGATGAGCAGGGCCGGCCGGCGGCCGCGGCGGTCGGAGACCCGTCCCCACACCGGCGACGCGATCAACTGGGCCATCGCGAACGCCGAGATCAGCGGCCCGACCATCCATTCGGCCGCGTTGAAGCGCAGCGCGTAGAACGGCATCAGCGGCGCCACCATCATCAGGCCCATCATGTCGACGGTGGAGACCGCGATGAGGACCGACAGGCGCTTCATCGAGGGGTTCAGCATGGGCGAACGGAGACCGGGGCGAGTCCGTCGAGCATGACAACTGCGGGGGGTGTGGTGAGTGGGACGCGCCGATGCGATGCGGAGTCCGGCCGCGCAGCGGAGCGTCCCACACCCCACACCCCACGCACTTGTGTTCTACGGCACATGCCGTTCCCGGAGTCCGAGCAGGTTCAGGAACAGCCGGTAGGCGCCTGGGACTCCGGCCGGCAGCTGCCGGAAGAAGGACAGGCCCGTGTACACGTACGTGCCCCGCCCCACGGGGGCCACCAGCACGCCACCGCGGAGCGGCGGCCCACCGGGATCCTGCGTCTCGAGCAGCGGTACGTAGGTCGAGTCCCAGGTGCCCGCGAAGTAGAGCCCCCGTTCCTGCACCCACCCCTCCCAGTCGGCCGGGCCGATCTCGTTCGGCGTGTGGAACAGCGGATGGTCGGGAGCGAGGGCCGTGACGGGCGCGGTCTCGTCGGTGACGCGGTCGTGGGGGCGGCCGATGGTGAGCGGGTATGGCGCGTAGTGGCCGTCCACGAACTGATACTGCTGGTACTGCACGACCACCAGACCGCCGGCGCGGGCGTACGCCAGCAGTCGATCGTTGTGCGCCACCAGCGCGGGCTCGGTCTCGTACGCGCGGCTGCCGATCACGATCGCGTCGTAGCGCGAGAGGTCGCCACGCGCCAGCGAGTCGCCCCCCAGCACCTCGAGCGGCAGCCCGATGGCCATCAGCTCCTCCGGCACCCGGTCGGATGCCCCGCGCACGTACCCGACCCGCCGCACGCCGGGCAGCGCCAGGCGGGCAACGTGCACGTCGGCGGTCGACGCTGCCTCCATCGCGCGCGGCTGGATGTGGGGGTAGTCGATCACGATCAGCTTCCCATCGCTCAGGCTCCCGTCGGCGCCGGTGACGCTGACCCGCAGCACGGCACGACCCGGCCGCACGCCGGGGGGGGCCTGCAGCGTGACCGCGAGCGACCGCGTCTCGTCCTCCCGCGCGAACGTGAGACTCTCGGCCGGGATGGGACGCCACCCATCGGGGACCGCGAAGCGCACGCGGGCCGTCGCCCGACCGCGCGCGCGGTTGGTCACGGCGACGTCGAACCGCCGCGCCGTCCCCGCGACCGCGCCGTCCACCGGCCAGACCACCAGCGCGGGCGTGACGGTGACGTCGAACGGCCGCGTCACGACAAGCGGGCGGCGGACCTCCCCGACGGCCTGGTCGCGGTAGCGCTGCACCACCTCCCGCGCCGCCCCGAATGTCGCGCCCCCGGCCGCGAACCGCGCGCGGACCTCGAGCGGCGGCGGCTCGAACGGCCGGCCCCGCACCTCGGCGGGCACACCGGTCCAGTCGTACAGCGCCCCGACCAGCGGCCGGCGCAGGAAGTACGGGGCGGTGCGCGGTGCGTGCGCGGGCACCGAGACCGCGAACCGCCGCGTGACCACGGCGCCCGGGGCCACCGTGCTCGCGAGCGGCGCCGAATCGAGCTCGACGAAGGTCCACCCGGCGGGCGCGGCGAGCGTCAGCTCACGCACGGCAACCTCGGAGGGCCCGGCGTTCCACACGGTCGCGTCGACCTCCACCCGCTCGCCCGCGGCGACGATGCCGTCCGCGGTGACGGCATCGAGCGACACGCCCGCGGCGGCCGCGATCGCCCGCTCAAGCGTCGCCCGCCGCTCCGCCTCGCCCGAGGCGGGCAGCAGGGCGTGCGCGCGCACCAGGTACGGCAGGACGGCGGCGGGGTGCCACGGCGTGAGACGGGCACGGGCCGTGTCGATCAGCGCGAGGAACCGCGCGGCGTTGGGGAAGCGCGGCATCGTGTCCACGCCCGCGAAGAGCGCCGTGTCGGGTCCGCTCGCGCGACGCTCCACCAGGGCGAGCCGCACGGCGGCCGGGCCCGGACGCTGCAGCTGACCCATGTCCTGCGAACGGTGGCGGCTGCGGCTCGCCGCGGCGATCTGCGCGTACGAGCGACCCGCCACCGGGTCCAGCACGCCGACCGGGATCGTGAGCGTGCTCGGCTCGGAGTCGCGGAACGCGTTGCGGTACAGCTTCACGGGCCCCCAGCTCGAGTCCGCCAGCCGCCGGAAGGCCTCGTGCGCGGCCCAGCCGGCCACCTGGTGCTGGCCGTGCCCGTCGCGCGGCGTCCCCCAGAACACCGACGCGATGACCTGCGGACGGAACCGCCGGATCACGTCGATGACGTCCGCCAGTACCGAGTCCCGCGGCCAGAAGCGGAATGCCTCGTCGGCGGATCGCGAGAACCCGAAATCGTAGGCGCGGGTGAAGTACTGGTCCGCCCCGTCCACCGCGCGGGCGGCGAGCAGCTCCGCCGTACGGATCACGCCGAGCCCCACGCCGAGCTCGGGGCCGATGAGATTCTGGCCGCCCTCGCCGCGACTGAGCGACAGGTAGGCCGCCCGGCCACCCAGGCCCCGGACGACGAAGGTGAGCAGGTTGGTGTTCTCGTCATCCGGATGGGCGGCGATCACCAGCACGCGCTTCTCGGCGCCCAGCTGCTGGAGGGCGTCCGCCAACGCGGCGACGCCGCCGGTCCCGGGCGGGGTGAACTGCCCCGCGGCCGGTCCGGCGGCGCCAAACGAGAGGACGAGGAGGAGCGTGCGCCGCACTAGCGGGAAATGTACACCGTACCGCCCTTCATCACGAACCGGATCCGCTCGAGCTCCGTGATGTCCGCCAGGGGATCCCCACCCACGGCGACCAGATCGGCGTAACGCCCGGGTGCCACGGCACCGAGGTTGCCGCTCTCACCCAGCAGCTCCGCGGCGACCGAGGTCGCCGACTGGATCGCCTGCATCGGCGTCATCCCGTACTGCACGTAGTAGGCGAACTCCCGGGCGATCGGGATCTCGGTCCACGCGAAACCGCCCACGTCGGTGCCGAATGCGATCTTCACGCCCTTCTTCACGGCCCGTCCGAACGCCCGGCGCTCGTGCTCGGCGAGCGCGGGCCAGATGCCGCCGCGCGGACCGGCCACGGCGACACCGACGGTGACGGTCGGCACCCAGTACACGCCCTGCCGCACCATCGCGTCCATCAGCGAGTCGGTGAGGCCGTCGCCGTGCTCGATCGAGTGCGCGCCCGCGCGCAGCGCCGCGGCGATGCCGTCCGACCCGATCGCATGCGCCGCGACGCGCCGGCCGAGCCGCTTCGTCTCGTCGGCGATCGCGCGCGCCTCCTCGTCGGTGAAGTTGGGCCAGCTCCGGATCACGCTGTCGGGCGTGAAGTAGTAGCGACTGTCGGCGTAGTACTTGATCCAGTCGGCCCCGTTCGCCACCTGCTCGCGCACCGCGCGCCGCGCGTTCTCGACACCGTCCACGACCTGGACGCCCTTGGGCAGGTCGAGCTCCCAGTTCGCCGACTGGATCGGGTAGCGGCCCGTGGGCGCCAGCGCCCGGGTGGAGGCGAAGATGCGGGGGCCGGGCACCTCGCCGCGGTTGACCGCCCGCTTGATGTCCACGTCCGCGTACATCGCCCCCTCGGTCTCGACGTCGCGTAGCGTGGTGAACCCCTGCTCCAGAGCCAGCTTGGCGTTGCGGGCGCCGAGGATGGCCCGGTAGGGGGTGGACTGGTACAGGAGTTGCTCGTCGTAGGAGGCGGCGGTGGGGTCGCCGTTGAGCAGCAGGTGCGTGTGGGTGTCGATGAACCCCGGGAGAACGGTCATCGCGGACAGGTCTATCACGCGGGCGTCGCCCGCCTGTGCGGCGATCTGCGCCACGGGGCCCACCGCCTGGATGCGTTCGCCCACGACGAGTATCCCGACGCCCGTGCGCGGGGTATTACCCATGCCGTCGATGAGTCGGCCGGCCTTGATGAGCACCGCCGGTGGGGCCTGTTGGGCCGCGCCGGCCCCCGGAAGGGTGGCCAGGATGACGACGGCGACGAGGCTGCGATACATGAGCGATTCCCTAGGATTGAAGGGGTGGGGGAGCGAATCTCCCCCTCTCACTCGACCTGTCAAGCTGGGTACATTGAAACCATGACCACTATCGCCGCCGAACCCCGGCCCAAAGTCAGCGCCGACGAGGCGCGGGAAGTCGCCGAGGCCGCCCGCGAGCAGGAGTGGGCGCAGCCCAGCTTCGTCCGCGAGCTCTTCCTCGGCAAGCTCCGGATGGACCTGATCCATCCCTACCCCGAGCAGAGCGCGGACGAGGTGGCCCGGGCGCAGCCCTTCCTCGACAAGCTGTCGGCCCTGCTGCGCACCGTGGATCCAGACAAGATCGACCGGGAGGGAGAGATCCCCCGGGAGATCGTGGACCAGCTCAAGGCCCTCGGCGCCTTCGGCATCAAGATCCCCGTCGAGTACGGGGGGCTCGGCCTGTCCCAGCTGTCCTACATGAAGGCGATCCAGCTGGTGAGCTCGGTGGACGGCTCGATCACCGCCCTGCTCTCCGCCCACCAGTCGATCGGCGTGCCCCAGCCGCTCAAGCTGTTCGGCACCGAGGAGCAGAAGAAGCGGTTCTTCCCGCGCCTCGCCAAGGGGGCAGTGTCGGCCTTCGCCCTGACGGAGCCGAACGTCGGTTCCGATCCCGCCGCGATGGAGACCACCGCCGAGCTCTCGCCGGACGGCCAGCACTGGGTGCTCAACGGCGAGAAGCTGTGGTGCACCAACGGCACGATCGCCGACCTGCTGGTGGTGATGGCGCGCACGCCGTCCCGGATGGTCAACGGGAAGGAGAAGAAGCAGATCACGGCGTTCATCGTGGAGGCCAGGGCGCCCGGCGTCGAAGTGACGCACCGCTGCCACTTCATGGGCCTGAAAGCGATCTACAACGGCGTGATGCGCTTCACCGACGTGAAGGTGCCGCGCGAGAACGTCCTGTGGGGCGAGGGCAAGGGACTGAAGCTCGCCCTGATCACGCTCAACACCGGCCGCCTCACGCTGCCGATCTCCGCCGTCGCCGCGGCGCAGCGCTGCCTCGAGATCGTGCGCGACTGGGCCAACGAGCGCGTGCAGTGGGGCCGCGCCATCGGCAAGCACGACGCCATCGCGCAGAAGATCGGCGCGATGGCGGCGAATACTTTCGCCATGGAGGCGGTCGCCGAGCTGTGCGGCCTGATGGCCGAGCGGGGGGGCGCGGACATCCGCCTCGAGGCGGCGATCGCCAAGCTGTACAACTCCGAAGCCGGCTGGCGCATCATCGACGACACCGTGCAGATCCGCGGCGGCCGGGGCTACGAGACCGCCGACTCGCTGCGCGCGCGGGGCGAGACCCCCTGGCCGGTCGAGCGCATCATGCGCGACTTCCGGATCAACCTGATCTTCGAGGGATCGAGCGAGATCATGCACCTGTTCATCGCCCGCGAGGCGGTGGACAAGCACCTCCAGATCGCGGGCGACGTGGTGATGCCTGGCAAGGCCGTCGGGGAGCGGCTCGCCGGACTGGTGCGCTCGGCGCTGTTCTACGGCTGGTGGTATCCCAGCCGCTGGATCGGCTGGGGGTTCTGGCCCAAGTACGGCGAGTTCGGCAAGCTCGCCTCGCACGTGCGCTTCGTCGAGCGGGCCGCGCGGCGCCTGGCCCGCAACGCCTTCCACGCCATGCTGCGGTTCGGCCCGAAGCTCGAGCAACGCCAATCGGTGCTGTTCCGGCTGGTGGACGTCGGGGCCGAGCTGTTCGCCATGGCCGCGGCGTGCTCCCGAGCCCGCCTCCTGATGAGGAAGGACCCGGCGACCGGCCGCCACGCGGTCGAGCTCGCCAACCTGTTCTGCCTGCAGGCGCGGGGCCGCGTCAAGATGAAGTTCGGCAATCTCTGGCGGAACGAGGACGTCCCCGCGTACCGGGTCGCCCAGGACGTGCTCAAGGGCGAGCACCGGTGGCTGGAGGACGGAGTGGTGGAGATGAAGCAGCCAGAGTAGTTCCCAGACGCCAAGGGAGAAGTGGCTACCAGAGTCCGGAGGCCAGGGTGCGCACCCTGGCCTCTGTGCGTCTGGCGGCCACTTCGCGCTTGGCGTCTCGCAACAAGCCGCTTTCAAGCGGCTTGATGCGCGATCATGATCGCCCGCAGGCGCTCCGGCGCGTCCCCCCCGCCGTCCCCGAAGTAACGGGTGTGGGGGTCGGCATCGACCAGGACCGCCGGGCACACCAGCTCGTACTGGCGCGCCCGGATCCGGTCGGCGGCGGCCTCGCTCGCCACGGGCGCGGCCATCACGACCCGGATGGCGCCCATCGATTCCGCCACCCGGGCGGCCGCCAGCATCCGCCACGGGAACACCACCACGCCGTCCACGATCACCACGTGGCGGCCCTTGAGCTCCCGGACCGGCCGCAGGGTCCGGTACAGCACGAGATCCTGGCGCACCCGGGCGCGGGATTCGTCGATCGCCGCCTGGAGCGACTCCATGAGGCTCATGCCGGGCTGGAAATCGGGGTCCATCTCGGCCGGCGCCGACTCCGCCATCGCCCCGACGGGGGCGAGGTTCGAGCCGAGCCGGATGAACGACGCGACGATGACGTCGAAGGGAGCCCCCATCGCCCGCGCCGCGTGCGCGGCGATCTCCACCCCCTCCGGGGTGATGCCGAGGAGGATGGCCCCAGTGTGCCCCCGCGCGGCCAGCTGCTGGCCGAGGAGCGCACCGGCCCCTGACCGGGACGGGTACAGCGGGGACGCCGGGGCGCGGGACATGAAGCCAAGATAAAGGGACCGTGCCGTCTTGTCGAAGCGCCCGTGTATCTTTCGGCACACGCCCAACTCGGGACCACATCCTGTGCCGACCAACACGCTGACGATCACCGACAACCGCACCGGGAAGAGCTACGAGGTCCCGGTGACCGATGGCACCATCAAGGCCGCCGACCTGCGGCAGATCAAGTCCGGCCCCGACGACTTCGGGCTGATGACCTACGATCCGGGGTTCATGAACACGGCGTCGTGTCGCAGCGCGATCACCTACATCGACGGGGACGCCGGGATCCTCCGCTACCGGGGCTATCCCATCGACCAGCTGGCGGAGCACAGCTCGTTCCTCGAGACGGCCTACCTGCTGTTGCACGGCGAGCTGCCGTCCAGGGCGGAGCTGGAGCGCTGGGTGCACGACGTCACCCATCACACCATCATTCACGAGAACATCCGCAAGTTCCTCGACGGGTTCCGCTACGACGCCCATCCCATGGGCGTGTTCGTCAGTACCATCGCGGCCCTCTCGACGTTCTACCCGGACGCGAAGCGCATCGAGGATGAGGCGTCGCGCCAGAACCAGATCTTCCGGCTGATCGCCAAGTCGCCGACGGTGGCGGCCTTCGCCTACCGGCACATGATCGGGATGCCGTACGCCTACCCCGACAACGACCTCAGCTACACGGGCAATTTCCTGAACATGATGTTCCGGGCCACGGAAGTGCGGTACAAGTCCCACCCCGTACTCGAGCGCGCCCTCGACGTGCTGTTCATCCTCCACGCGGATCACGAGCAGAACTGCTCCACCAGCGCGATGCGCGGCGTGGGATCGGCGCACTCCGACCCGTACTCCGCGATGGCGGCGGCCGCGTCGGCCCTCTACGGGCCGCTGCACGGCGGCGCCAACGAGGAAGTGCTGCGGATGCTGCGCGAGATCGGCTCGACGAGGAACATCCCGCTGTTCATCCAGCGCGTGAAGGCGCACGAGGTGCGCCTGATGGGGTTCGGCCACCGGGTGTACAAGAACTACGACCCGCGCGCCAAGTTCATCAAGCAGACGGCGGACCAGGTGTTCGAGGTCACGGGCCGCAATCCCCTCATCGACATCGCGCTCGAGCTCGAGCGCATCGCCCTCGAGGACGAGTACTTCGTGGAGCGCAAGCTGTATCCCAACGTGGACTTCTACTCGGGGATCATCTACGAGGCGATGCGGTTCCCGGTGGAGATGTTCCCCGTACTGTTCGCGATCGGACGCACGCCCGGATGGCTGGCGCAGTGGCAGGAGATGCTGCTCGACAAGGACCAGCGGATCGCGCGGCCGCGGCAGATCTACACCGGCGCGGGCACGCGGGACTACGTGCCGATCGAGAAGCGCTAGCGGGAGCGGCCTTGACGCGCCCCGCCCCGGGCCGTCCCTTTAGGGCATGCCCACCTACATCATGCTCTCGACCCTGACCGACGAAGGCGCGCGGACGCTGAAGGAGAACCCGAAGCGCCTCCAGGAGGTCAACAAGGAGATCGAGAAGTTCGGGGCGAAGGTCACCGGGCAGTTCGCCGTCCTCGGGCCGTACGATTTCGTGAGCATCGTCGAGGCACCCGACAACGAAGCCATCGCCCGGATCTCGGCCGAGCTCCATGCGCGCGGGTCCGTGCGGATCCTCACGCTCCCGGGGATCCCGGTCGCGAACTTCGTCCGCAGCCTGAAGTAGCCGAGGTCCCGGCCGGCGCCTAGCGCCGGCGGGCCCGCCCGACCCGCGCCCGCACCGAGCGCGCGGGCTTCGGGACCTCGGCCTCGATCGGCCGCGGCTGGAGCGGCGCGATCGACGGCTCGAACCCCGGGATCACCTCGCGGGGGAACGTCCGCCCGATCAGTTTCTCCACGTCCAGCATCAGCAGCCACTCGTCGGGCGAGATCAGCGTGAGCGCGAGTCCCGACGCACCGGCCCGCGCGGTGCGGCCCACGCGGTGCACGTATACCTCCGCGTCGTTCGGCACGTCGAAGTTCACCACCATGCGGATGCCGTCCACGTCGATGCCGCGCGCGGCGATGTCGGTCGCCACGAGGGTGTCGGCCTCGCCGGAGCGGAACGCGTCGAGCGTCCGCTGGCGCTGGCTCTGCGCCTTGTCGCCGTGCAGGGCGTGGGCGGCGATCCCCTCGTGCCGCAGGTAGGTCACCAGCTTGTCGGCGCCGTA
>DASPFU010000164.1:0-5978 GCA_035620935.1 Gemmatimonadales bacterium | reverse complement strand
GGATCGGCGCGCCCCCACCAAGCTACCGCTGCAGCTGGAGGTTGTGAACCCGGATCACATGCCGGGGACGCCGAACCCGATGTGCGCGCCGAAGGCGATGATGCTGCCGGTCGTGCCGCCGTAGTCCTGGGAGTCGTAGGCGACGTGCAGGCCGAACATCCCCAGGCCCACGTTGGCGCCCAGGGTCCACCCCAGGTCCGACTGGGTGTCGGCGCCGCTCACCGCGTTCCAGCGGTTGGTCACCGAGAGGTACGGCTCGATGGCGAAACCGGGGACGGGCAGGTTGACGCTGGCGCCCGCGCCCGCATAGTACGTCGTCAGGTCGACCTCGCCCACGGTGGTGGGAATGTTCCCGGTGGTCCCAACGCCGCCCACGATGTTGACGTTGATGGGGTTCAGCGCGCCGCCCAGGAGCTGGAACGCGGCGCCGGCGCCCCATGAGGAGAGCCGTTCGGTCGCGCCGTCGGCCTCGTAGCCCGAGTAGCCCGCGGCGATGGTGAACTTGCTGAAGCCGAACGACCCGCGAACGCCGTATGCGTCCCCGCCACCCGCGTCGTCGTTCGGCAACCCGTAGTCGGCGCTGAGCGTCAAGCCCGTCCCGCCCTTGGGGCTGTTCCACGCCGGCATGCCGGCGAGCAGCTGGGCCGCCGCCGGTGCCGCGGCCGCCGCCGCGAGGGCCATCGTCAGCACGAACATCCGACGCATGCATCCTCCTCGAGAGAGTGTGGTGTACCGACCTGTCACGCGTCCCGATACCCGTCCGCGGGCCACGCGTTCCTCCCCGGCCGGGACCGGGGTCCGTTCTCCCTGCACCACTATAAAGGAAGGCTCGCGCGTACGCATCAGCGCGTGACGCCGCTCACGTCCCGTCCGGTCGCGTGACACGGTCGGCGACGACCCGCACGGTGTCCCGCGTGACCTGCAGGAAACCGCCCGCCACGCCGAACTCCGACGCTTCCCCCTCGCGGCGGACGCGCAGCCGGCCCGTGCCGAGCAGCGTCAGGAACGGCGCGTGCCCCGGGAGGATGCCCACGAGCCCGTCGAACGCCGGCGCGACGAGCGACTCGGCATCGCCGTCGAACACGGTGCGCTCCGGGGAGATGACGGTGACGCGCATCGTCAGGCCGACGCGAGCTGCTTGGCCTTGGCGACGACGTCCTCGATGCCGCCGACCATGTAGAACGCCTGCTCGGGCAGGTGATCGAACTCGCCGGACACGACGCGCTCGAACGAGGCGATCGTGTCCTCGAGCTTGACGTACTTGCCCTCGAGGCCGGTGAACTGCGCCGCCACGAAGAACGGCTGCGACAGGAACCGCTGGACGCGCCGGGCGCGGGACACGATCAGCTTGTCCTCTTCGGACAGCTCGTCCATCCCGAGGATCGCGATGATGTCCTGCAGGTCCTTGTACCGCTGGAGAGTCCGCTGCACCTCGACGGCGACCTTGTAGTGCCGGTCGCCCAGATACTGGGCGTCGAGGAGCCGGCTGGAGGACCCGAGCGGGTCGACGGCGGGGTAGATGCCGAGCTCGACGATCTGCCGCGAGAGCACGACGGTGGCGTCGAGGTGCGAGAAGGCCGTCGCGGGCGCGGGGTCGGTGAGGTCGTCGGCGGGCACGTAGATCGCCTGCACCGACGTGATCGACCCTTTGCGCGTGGAGGTGATGCGCTCCTGCAATTCCCCCATCTCGGTGGCGAGGGTCGGCTGGTAGCCGACGGCCGACGGCATGCGGCCGAGCAGCGCCGACACCTCGGAGCCGGCCTGCGTAAACCGGAAGATGTTGTCGATGAAGACGAGCACGTCCTGGCCTTCGACGTCGCGGAAATACTCCGCCACGGTGAGGCCGGACAGCCCGACGCGCAGCCGGGCGCCCGGGGGCTCGTTCATCTGGCCGTAGATGAGCGCGCAGGACCCGAGCACGCCGCTCTCCTTCATCTCGAGGAACAGGTCGTTCCCCTCGCGGGTCCGCTCGCCCACGCCGCAGAACACCGAGCGGCCGCCGTGGCCCATCGCCACGTTGTGGATCAGCTCCATGATGATGACGGTCTTGCCGACGCCGGCGCCGCCGAACAGCCCGATCTTGCCGCCCTTCACGAACGGGGCGATCAGGTCCACGACCTTGATGCCCGTTTCGAACACCTCGGTCTTCGGCTCGAGGTCCACGAACTTGGGCGTCTCGCGGTGGATCGGCCACCGTTCGGCGTCGGCCGGGATCGGGTCGCCCTCGTCCACCGGCTCGCCGAGCACGTTGAGGATGCGGCCCAGGGCCGCCTTCCCGACCGGCACGGTGATGGCTTCCCCCGTATCCACCGCGTCCATGCCGCGCACCACGCCGTCGGTCGAGGTCATCGCGACGGCGCGCACCTGGTTGCGGCCGATGTGCTGCTGCACCTCGGCCACGAGGCGGGTCGCCGTCCCGCCGGCGCCGGTGAGCTCCACCACCAGCGCGTTGTACAGCTCCGGCAAGTGCTCCGGCTCGAACTCCACGTCGATGACGGGGCCGATGACCTGCACGACCTTGCCGATGCTCAGCTGTCGCTTCGCCTGCGCCTGCGTCTTGGTTGCCATGGTCTCGCGCGTTGTGCGTTGTGCGTTGTGCGTCAGCCCTGGAGGGCCTCGGCGCCGCCCACGATCTCCGAGATCTCCTGCGTGATCTGCGCCTGCCGCGCCCGGTTGAGGGTGCGCCGCAGGATGTCCAGCATGTCCCCCGCCGAGTCCGTCGCGTTCTTCATCGCCGTGCGCCGCGCGCCATGCTCCGCCGCCGCCGTCTCGACCAGCGCCCGATAGACCTGGTTCTCCACGTACAGCGGCAGCAGCCGCTCGAGGATGGTCTCCGCGGAGGGCTTGAGGATGTAGTCCGCGACCGCGCCGGCCCGCCCCTCGGCCCGGGTGGGCGGGGCGACCGGGAGGATCCGCACCGTGGCCGGCGGGGTGGACACTGAACTGTGGAAGCGGGCGAACACGATCTCGACCGCCGCGACCGTGCCGGCCTCGAATTGCGCCGCGAGCGGCGCGATCACCTCGGCCGCGTGCGCCGCCGTCGGCCGGTCGCCGATGTCGATGCGCTGCGAGGCGATGGCCCGTCCGGCGAACCGGAAGAACCCTACGCCCTTGCGCCCGATGAGGTGCAGGTCCACCACCGACCCCTCCGCCTCGAGCGCCGCGACGCGCTGGCGTGCCTCCCGGATCAGATTGGCGTTGAACGCACCGCACAGGCCGCGATTGGACGTGATCAGGACGAGCGCGACGCGGGCGGGCTTCCCCCGGGGCTGCCGCAAGAGCGGGAAGCGCTCCGCCAGGTCGGGCCCGTACAGGTCCCCGAGCACTTCGGCGAGCGCCGTCGCATAAGGGCGCGCCGCGATCACGCGGTCCTGGGCGCGCTTCAGCTTGGACGTGGCGACCATCTCCATCGTCCGCGTGATCTTGCGCGTGTTCTCGACGGAGCGGATGCGCCGCCGCAGCTCGCGAGGCTTCGCCATCAGCGCGCCCCGAGGGCCTTGTACTCCTCGATGGCGGTGCGCAGGCGCGCCTGGAGGTCGTCCGGCAGCGCCTTCTTGTTGCGGATCTCCTCGCCGATCTCAGGCTTCTGGGCCGCCATGAATTCGTGGAAGCCCTTCTCCCACGCGCGCAGCTGGGCCACGTCCACGTCGTCGAGCAGCCCGTTCGTGACGGCGAAGATGATCATCACCTGCTGCTCCACCGGCATCGGCTGATACTGGGGCTGCTTCAGCACCTCCACCACCCGCGCCCCGCGCGCCAGCTGGCGCTGGGTCGCCGCGTCGAGCTCGGAGCCGAACTGCGCGAACGCCTCGAGCTCGCGGAACTGCGCCAGGTCGAGCCGCAAGCGACCGGCGACCTGCTTCATCGCCTTGATCTGCGCGTTGCCGCCCACGCGCGACACCGAGATGCCCGCGTTCACCGCGGGCCGCACGTTCGAGTAGAACAGGTCCGTCTCGAGGAAGATCTGCCCGTCGGTGATCGAGATCACGTTCGTCGGGATATACGCCGAGACGTCGCCGGCCTGGGTCTCGATGATCGGCAGGGCGGTGAGCGAGCCGCCGCCCATCTCGTCCGAGAGCTTGGCGGCGCGCTCGAGCAGCCGGCTGTGGAGGTAGAAGACGTCGCCGGGGTACGCCTCGCGGCCCGGCGGCCGCCGCAGCACCAGCGACAGCTGGCGGTAGGCCGCCGCCTGCTTCGAGAGGTCGTCGTACACGCACAGCGTCGCCTGCTTCTCGTCGTACATGAAGTGCTCGGCGATCGTGCACCCGGTGTAGGGCGCGATGTACTGCAGCGGCGCGGGCTCCGACGCCGACGCGACCACCACGACGGTGTAGTCCATCGCCCCGTGTTCCTTCAGTCGGTCCACCACCGCCGCCACGGTCGAGCGCTTCTGCCCGATCGCGACGTAGACGCAGATCACCCCCTGGCCCTTCTGGTTGATGATCGTGTCCACCGCGATCGCCGTCTTGCCCGTGCCCCGGTCGCCGATGATCAGCTCCCGCTGGCCGCGCCCGATCGGGATCATCGAATCGATCGCCTTGACCCCGGTCTGCAGGGGCTCCTTCACCGGCTGGCGCTTGATGATGCCCGGCGCCACGATCTCGACCTTGCGCGAGCCCGTGGCGGCGATCGGGCCGAGCCCGTCCACCGGGCGGCCCAGGGCGTCCACCACCCGCCCCACGATCGCGCGCCCCACCGGCACCTCCAGCACGCGCCCGGTGCGACGCACCTCGTCCCCCTCGCGCAGCTGCAGGTAGTCGCCGAAGATGACGGCGCCGATGTTGTCCTCTTCGAGGTTCAACGCCTGGCCGGTGATCTTCTCGCCCGACTCCGTTGCGGTGAACTCGAGCATCTCGCCCGCCATCGCGGCCGTCAGGCCGTAGACGCGCGCGATGCCGTCCTTCACTTCCAGCACCGTGCCGACTTCGCGGACGTCCAGTTCCGCGAGGTCCGCCGCCTGGATCTCCTTGAGGAGGATGTCCTTCAGTTCACCGGGTCTGAGGATGGATTCGGTCGCCATAGGTCCGGGAATAGGGTTGGTCGCAGCTTGTGAAAAGTATCACAATCCCATCCACCGCTCAACCCCGTCCAAATGCGGAATGCGGAATGGGGAACGCGGAACGGCCGGGCCGGCGTCTGCGCCCAGACGATCCCCACACTGTTCCGCATTCCGCGTTTCGCATTCCGCATTCTGGCGTCACACGCGTGACCGGGTGCGCCCTCTCAAGAACCGCCCCAGCACCCCGCGCGGCCCCAGCTCGCGCAGCTCCGCCGTGCCGGCCCCGGCCACGCGACGAGCCGCCGCCGCCAGGTGGCTGGGCGATGCGTATCCCAGGATGCGCCCGACGGCGCCGACGGTATACCCGGGGTTGGCGAGCAGGTCCGCGGCGCAGGCGGTCCGCGCCAGGTCGATCACCCGCTTGAGGTTGGGCGCGCCGCCCGCGGCGAACTCGCGCGACAGGTGCTCGCGGGTGACGCGCAGCGCGCGGGCGACGTCCGAGGTCTTGAGCGGCGTCGCCACCCGCCGCAGGACCTCCTCCCAGGCGTCGAGCTGGATCCGGTCGGTGAGCCGCAGCAGCGCCGGCGCGTCAGCGAGCGCGCGGCGCCGCCCTACCTGCGCCGTCCGGGCCGCCACCCACTCGCCCGCGATCGCGTTGTCCACGCCCTCGATCAGAGCGCCGGCGATGCCCGCCTTGTGACACCGCCGCACCAGCCCTGCGTCCTCGGGGCGGAACGCGGACAGCGCGTACACCGGGATGCGGGGAAAGCGCGCCGGCAGCGCGAGGGCGCGCTCGGTCGTGGTCTTCACGTCCAGCACCACCGCGTCCACCAGCCGCTCGGCCAGCAGGGCCTCGACGGCGTCCAGGGAGCGGCACAACCGCACGGTGGCGGCGCGGCGCGGGTAGCCCCGCTTCACCGCGCGGCGCGCCTCGCGCCGGGGGTGGAACACCGGCACGACCGGCATCACGCGCCGTCCG
>DASPFU010000163.1:0-3358 GCA_035620935.1 Gemmatimonadales bacterium | reverse complement strand
AGGGGAGGAGGGGAGGACCCACCGATGCTGCGCGTCAACACCCTGGGCGGATTGACCCTCGCAGTCGAAGACGTCCCCGTCACGGGCGTCCTCACCCAGCGCCGGCGGCTGGCGCTGCTCGCCCTGCTCGCGGTCGCCCGTGACCGCGGCGTGAGCCGCGACAAGCTGGTGGCCTACCTGTGGCCCGAGAGTCCGGCGCCCGATGCCCTCCACGCCCTCTCGCAGCTGCTCTACGCCCAGCGCAAGGCGTTCGCACCCCATGAGCTCTTCCTGGGCCGCAAGACGGTCCGCCTCAACCCGGCGGTCGCCCGGTCAGACGTCTGGGACTTCGAGGACGCGCTCGATCGCGGGGCGCTGGCGGAGGCGGTCGCACACTACGGCGGGCCGTTCCTGGACGGGTTCTTCCTGCGCGGCGCCCCCGAGTTCGAGCGCTGGGTGGACGCCCAGCGCGACCGCCTGGCGGGCCGCATGCGCGCGGCCTGCATCCAGCTCGCGCGAGCCGCGCGGGCCGCGGACGATCGCGCCGCCGCCGCCGACTGGTGGCAGCGCGCCGCCGCCGTCGATCCGCTCGACTCCCACGTCGCCGCCGAGGTGGTCAAGGAGCTCGAGGGGCTGGGCAACCGGTCCGCCGCCCTGGCACACGCCGAGGCGCATGTGCAGCGCCTGCGCCGTGAGCTGGGCGTCGGACCGGACAGCCAGCTGCTCGCGCTCATCGACCGGCTGCGCAAGGGAGACCCGCCCGCCCTCGCCTCCTGACCACCCGCTCGTACGAAGAGAGCTTCAGGTCCACCTCAGACCCCGCTCAATCCCGACACCTAGACTGGGATTGTGCGGAACAGCCCCGAACTCCCGCTCCCCGAGCCGGTGCATGTCTTCATCGGCAAAGGCGGCGTCGGCAAGACCACCTGCGCCGCGGCCACGGCGCTGCATTTCGCGGACTCAGGCGAACGCAGCCTGGCGCTCTCGACCGATCCCACCCCGTCACTGTCGCACATCTTCGAGCTGGCGGGGCGGCAGCGGGAGCGCGAGGTCCTGCCCCACCTGTTCCTCACGGAGCTGGGCCTGGCGGAGGTCCGGACGATGTGGGACGAACAGTTCGGGCGCGACGTGTACGCCGTCTTCTCGACGTTCGTCGACGTGGACTACGCCACCTTCGTGGACTTCATGACCTCGGTGCTGCCGGGGCTCAACGAGGAGTTCATGGTGGACCACGTGCGCCGGCTCGTGCTCGCGGGGACGTACCGCCGCGTCGTCTGGGACACGGCGCCGCTCGGCCAGACGCTCGCCCTGCTCGCCACCCCCGCCCTCCTCGCCCGGCACCTCCGGCTCGCGCCGCGCGTCTACTCCCACCTGCGCACGTCGGGCGAGCGCCGCGAATCGGTGATGCAGGTGTTGCGGCGCTGGGACGCGCTCGCCGACGAGTGCATGACGTTCCTCCGCTCGGGGGTCAGCTTCTCGCTCGTCACCATCGCGGAGGCCCTGGCGGTCCGGCAGCTCGACGACGTGTTCGCCGAGCTCGCCCGCTACGGCATCGGCGTGAGCCGGCTGATCGTCAACAACGTCGTGACCGACCCCGACTCGGCGTTCCTGCGGCGCAAGGCCGAGCAGCAGCGCCCGCACCGCGAGCTGCTGCGGCAGCGCTACGGCGACCGCCCGATCCTCGAGATCCCGCTCTTCCCCTACGAGGTCCGCGGCGCGGCACGGCTGCGGGAGGTCGCCGGCCTGCTCCATCCTGCCGTGCCGGCCGCGGGGTCCGCCGCGTGACGCCCCCGCTCCGCCCCGCGCGCGGCCTGCTCACCGCCGACCTCGTCCTGCTGCACCCGCCGGCGCAGTACGATTTCCGCCGGCGCGACACGCTGTTCGGCCCCGTGAGCGACGCCGTCCCGTCGACGCCGGTCTTCGAGATGTACCCGGTGGGGCTCACCAGCATCGGCGGCCGGCTCGAGCGGGACGGCTACAACGTCCGCCTCGTGAACCTCGCCTGCCGCATGCTGCGCGACCCCGCCTACGACGTCGATGCGGTGGTGCGGCGGCTCGATCCCGTGCTGTTCGGCATCGACCTCCACTGGCTGGTCCACGCGCACGGCGCCTTGGCGGTGGCCGGCGTCGTCAAGCGGTGGCATCCGCGGACGCCCGTGATCGTCGGCGGGATCAGCGCCACCTACTTCCACCGCGAGCTCATCCGGCATCCGCACGTGGACCTGGTGATGCGCGGCGACTCGACCGAAGAGGCGATGGCCGCGTTGATGCGGGTGTTGTGCCTCGGCGGGTCCTTCACCGACGTCCCCGGCCTCACGTGGAAGGACGCGGACGGCCGCGTCGTGGAGAACGCGGCGACGGCGCCCCCCCCGGACCTGGGCGCCACGGCGCTGCCGGATTACGAGTACGTCGTCCGCTCGGTGCTGCGGCACCGCAGCCTGGCCGACGTGGTCCCCTATGCCGACTGGCCGCGCTACCCGATGACCGGGCTGCTGACGTCGCGGGGGTGCGCGTTCGACTGCGCCGTCTGTGGTGGTAGCGAATCGGCCGGGCGCTGCATCAACGCACGCGACCGGCCGGCCTACCGTCCCGCCGACGCGCTGGTGCGGGACATCCGGACCGTGGGAAGGTTCAGCCGCGGTCCGATCATCCTGCTGAACGACGTCCGGATGGCGGGCGCGGCGCACACGCGCCGGTTCTTCGACCTGCTGCGCGCCCGCCCGATCGCGAACGAGCTGGTGTTCGAGCTGTTCGCGCCCCCGGGCGCCCGGTTCCTCGCGGCCGCGGCCGCCGCCCTGCCCCGCTTCAGCCTGGAGCTGTCGATCGAGTCGCAGCGCCAGGACCTGCGCCGCCGCTTCGGCAAGTTCGCGTGCTCGAACGAGGTGATCGAACGATCGCTCGCTCTGGCCCTGGATCACGGCGTCGGCCGCGTGGACCTGTTCTTCATGATCGGCCTGCCGGGACAGACGTACCGGGACGCCGTGGCGTGCGTGGACTACTGCCGCCACCTCCTCGACCGGTTCTCCGGCGACCGGCGCATCCAGCTCTTCGTGACGCCCCTGACCCCGTTCCTCGACCCCGGGAGCCCGGCGTTCGAGCATCCGGAGGCGCACGGCTACGCCCTGCTCCGGCGGACCCTGGAGGACCACCGCCGCGCGCTCACGGCGCCGACCTGGAAGCAGATGCTGAACTACGAGACCGCGGCGATGTCCGCCGACGAGATCGTGGACGCGACCTACGAGTGCTACGAGCGCCTTGCCGAGCTGAAGCGGGACACGGGACGCATCTCCCCGGCGGAGTGCGCCGCGGTGCTGGCCCGGAGTCGGGAAGCCCGCGCCGTCATGCGGGAGGTGGATGTCGCCCTGGCACGACCGGCCGG
>DASPFU010000162.1:0-8679 GCA_035620935.1 Gemmatimonadales bacterium | reverse complement strand
TGATCGTCTTGCCCGAGACGTCGATCACCCGGGCGCCCGCCGGCGCCGCGCCCCGGGGCCCGACGCTGGTGATCCGGTTGTCGGTGACGACCACGTCGGCGTTCTCGACGACCTCCGCGCCGCGCATCGTCACCACGCGGGCGCCTCGCAGCACGACCGTCCCCCGGGGCACGTCCCGGGGCGCCGTCACCACCACGCGCCGCTCCTCGGGCCGGTAGGCCGCGCGTCGCCGCGCGGTCGAGTCGGCGCCCGCGCGGGCCAGGCTGTCGTCCACCGCGGCCGCGCGATCGAGGCGGTAGGTCACGAACGCGTTGCCGATCGACCAGTGCACGGTGCGCCCGTCGCCGCCCCAGGCGGCGAACTCGCCGCCGATGTCGGTGAGCCGCCGCACCGGCATCGCCGCACTGTCGGGCTTCGTGACGAGCACGGTCGGCGGCTCGATGCCGATGCGCGGCACGGCGATGACGTACACGTCGTTGTTCACCTGGGCGAGCGCCCGGTCGCCCTGCGGGGCCATCAGCACGAGGTCCGCCGACGCCTCGGGGATCGTGCCTTCGCGCGCCCCGGCGCCGAAGTCGCGCGGCATCAGGAGGTCCGACGTCCGCGACGTCTCCCACCCGCCCGCGAGGATCGGCAGCCGCCAGGTCACCCGCAGGTGCGCCTGGCGGTCGGTGTCGTCCCAGCGGGCCGATACGAGGGCCAGGGTCCGGGGCTGACCTTCCCGGGCCGGCGTGAGGCCGTAGTACCAGATGCGCGTCGTGTCCCGGGTGAAGTGCGGGCGGGCGCGCCCGTCCGTCGGCCCGATGACCGTTGCCGCGCCGCCCTCGGCGGGGACCCACACGAACTCGGCGCCGAGGCCGTCGAACACGAACGGATCGATCGACTCGTGGAGGTCGCGGGCCGCCGCGCGCATCGCCACGATGCGCCGGCCGTCAGACGACCACGCCGTCTGCTGGTAGTAGGCCGACGCCCGGGTGAGCCGCTGCGGCCGCCCGCCCGCGGCCCGGACGCGCATGATGTGGCCCTCACGATCGTCCCACGTGACGAACGCCACCGACGCGCCGTCGGGCGACCACGCGGGGTGATACTCGCCGACCTCCTGATCGGTGAGCCGCCGCGGCGTGCCGGCGGGGAGGTCCATCACGTACAGGCGGTCGAGCGCCGTGAACGCGATCCGGCTCCCGTCGGGCGACGGCACCGCGTCACGGATCTGCTTCACCGTGAAGGTGGCCGAGTCGCTGACCGGATACTCGAAGCGGACCTCGGCGCCGACCGCCACCTCGGCCGCCACCGTGAACGGGACCTTCGTCGCCGCCCCGCCGTCCACGGGCACGCGCCAGATCTCGCCGCCGTAGGAGATGACGATCGCGCGCGAATCGGGCGTGAACGCGTAGCCCGGGAGTACGTCCATGTTGGCCACGGACTCCTGCTCGTCCCGCTGGATCGGATGGGCCAGCCAGCGCTCCTCACCGGTCGCGAGCTCCCGCAGGCGCAGCCCCGTCTCGGCGTCGTGGCGCGAGCCGTACGCGAGCCATTTGCCGTCGGGCGACACCGCCGGCCGGAAGGCGGACCCGTAGCGCGACGTGATCGTGGTCTGGGTGCCCGCCTCGCGGTCGTACACGCCGAGCTGGTACTGCGGCAGGACGGCGTTGTACTGCCAGGCTCCGTTGCGCCGGGCGTAGTAGACGTACCGCTCCGAGGGCCCGAACGCGGGCCCGAGCATCCGCAAGCCGGGCGGCTGGCGCACCAGCGGCAGCCCGGTGCCGCCGTCGACGTGGTACAGCCACAGCTTCTCGAGGCCCTGGAGCGGCGCCGCGCGGGACACCACCAGGTACCGCCCATCCGGCGTCCATTCCGGCGAGAGGTAGGAGCTGGCCACCCCCGTCGTCAGCGGTGTGGCGCGACCGTCGGCGAGCGCGAGGATCCAGACGTTGTCGTCGCCCGAGCGGTCGGACACGAACACGATGCGCGAGCCGTCGGGGCTGAACCGGGGCTGCATGTCGTGCGCGAGACCGCTCGTCAGGCGTGTCGCCGCGCCTCCCGCGATGGGCAGCGTGTAGAGGTCCCCGAGCAGATCGAACACGATTGTGCGGCCGTCGGGGCTGACGTCGAGTGAGATCCACGTGCCGCGGTCCGCGGTGAACCGGCTCCAGCGCGCGGGCGCGAGCGGCAGGCCGCTCGTGTCGGCGGGCGGGGGGCCGGCGGGCGCCTGCGCGGGCGCCCGCGCTCCGGCGGCGAGCAGGAGGACGACGGCCAGGGACATGCAGCGACGGTGAGGCGAACGCATCACGGGGCTCCGGATCGGGCGGTGCGGAGATGAAGATCGACGTCTCGCGGGGGCCATCAGCGGGTGGTACGATACCGCGCATCGCGGCACCGCGCCAGCACTGCGCGACCCGGCGCACGGCCCTTGCGGCGCCCGCCGTATTGGGTAGGGTACGTGAGAGATCCCCCGGGGAACGCGACATGCCGACCGTCCGACGCCGTACCATGCACGGGAGCGCGCGCCACGCGCTCGCCGTGGCGCTGGTGACGCTGGCCGCTTGCGGCGATCCCTCCGGGACCGCGGGATCGGCAACCCTCGCCCTGCGCCCGACGTTCGCCGCCGGCACCAACCTCGACGCCCTCAGCCTGGTCATCGACAACGTCCACGTCATGGTCTACCGGCCGGCCTCCGAAGAGCTGGTCACCGATGTGACGACCCCGTTCTCACTGGAAGCGCAGGAGGTCCGGCTCACCGTGCGCGTCCCGCTCGAGGAGCCGAGCGAGACGCTGTTCGTCGGCGTGGACCTGCGCGCCGGCACGCAGGTGCTCTTCTCCGGTGGCCAGGACATGGCGCTGACGTCGGGCGCGAGCACGACGCCACCCACGCCCGTGCCACTCAGCTACTTCGGCCCCGGCGCGAACATCGCGGGGTTGATCATCCTGCCGCGCGACACGACCGTGACCACGGGCGACTCGCTGTCGTTCACGGTGACGGCGATCGACTCAGGCCAGGCGCCGGTCCCGGACTTCTATGTGGGGTGGAGCACCAGCGATTCGCTGCGCGGCACGGTGAACGCGACCGGCCTGTTCCGCGCCGCCGCCGTGGCGCCGGCGCGCGCCGGCGTCTACGTGGTCGCGACCACGCCCACCGGCGTGGCGGACTCGGTCCTGGTGACGCTCGCGGCGCCGACGCCCGCCCAGATCGTCGGTACCGTGCGGCACGCCCTCACGGGCGGCGTGGTCCTCGGCGCGGCGGTGCAGGTGAAGGCCGGCGGCAACGCCGGCTCGGGCGACCCGGTGCTCCAGTCCACGTCGACCGACGCCAACGGCGATTACGCCATCACCGGACTCGCGGCGGGCAGCTACACCGTGTTCGTGCAGGCCGCGAACCTCCTCACCGCCCGCATCCCGGGGATCACGCTCGCCGCGGGCGAGGTGCGGACGCTCGACGTCGCGCTGTCGCCGCCGCAGCAGACGGGCCAGACGCGCATCATCCTCTCGTGGGATTCGCTGCCGCCCGACCTCGACGCCTATCTCGTCGTGCCGCCCGACACCACCTCGGCCCTGCCGGTCGTGTACTACGGATTGCCGGGGGATTCCCTCGCCTACCCCTTCGCCACCCTCGATCAGGACGTGACGAGCGGGTATGGTCCGGAGACGATCACCATCCACCAGCAGCTCGCGGGACTGTACACGTTCATGGTGCACGACTTCACCACCAGCGCCGACTCGACCAGCCTGGCGCTGGCGAGCTCGCAGGCGCGGGTCGAGGTGTACCAGAACAACCAGCTGGTGCAGACGTTCACCGTCCCGAGCACCCCGGGGACGCTGTGGTCCGTGTTCGCGCTCAACGGGACCGTGATCACGCCGCTCAACGTCATCACCAACGATCCGCCGCCGACGGGCGGGGCGGCGGGGGCGACGGGGAGCGCGCTGCGGGTGGGGAAAGGCGCGACGCGCGGGCCCTGACGCTCAGGCGTCGCGCGGCAGCAGCCGCACCGGCACCCGCAGCTCCACCGCCCCGAAGTGCCGCAGGTCCAGCGTGGCGATCGCCTCGGCCTTGAGCCGCTCTGCGATCGCCAGCACCACGCCGTCCACCAGCCCCAGTTCGAGCGCCGCGTAGCGCCCGCACAGCTCGCGGGCGCGCGCCAGGTCGCGCTCGTCCCCCCACTCGACGGCGTACCGTCCCTCGGCGAGATCCTCGAGGAATGCGAGCTCGAGCTCGGGTCCCAAGTGCCGCGCGATCAGGTAGTCCACCTCGGGCAGCACCGCCCAGGGGACGACCCACTGGCCGTCGCCCGACTGGAACTGTTCGCGCAGGGCCCGGTGGTGGTGGTCGTCGGCGTCGATGAGCGCCACCAGCGCGCCCGTGTCCACGACGATCACGCGCCGCCCAAGCCCCCCAGCAGCGCCTCCGCCCGCTCGCTCAGGTCGGAGCGGCCACTGTGCCCCGCCCCGACGGTCCGGGGCGAGCGGGCGCGGTCGTGGCGGCGGGCGTACTCCGCCACCGCCTCCCGCACCAGCTCGGCGGCCCGCCGCCCCTGCTCGCGGGCCAGCCGCTGCAGGCGGAGGTAATCGTCCGGGTCCAGGTAGACCGTGGTCTTGGTTGCCATAGCTGGTACCATATATGGTTGATGCGGCCAAGTCAACCCCCCACGGCACCCGCCCGCCGGTCCAGACTGCGGTACTGGATCGCCTCGCTCACGTGCTTCGGCTCGAGGCCCGCCGCCCCATCCAGGTCGGCGATCGTCCGCGCGATCTTGAGGATGCGGTGATACGCGCGCGCCGACAGCCCGAGCCGCGTGATCGCCGTGCGCAGCAGCGCCTCCGCCTCGTCCGCCACGCGACAGTGCGCCCGGATGTCACGCGGCGCCATGTGCGCGTTGGCGAAGATCCCGGGCCGGCCGCGGAACCGCTCCCGCTGCACCTGCCGCGCCCGGTCCACCCGCTCCCGCATCACCGCGCTGGGCGCGCCCCCCGCCCGATCGGCCAGCTCGCGATACGGCACCGCCGGCACCTCGAGGTGGATGTCGATGCGGTCGAGCAGCGGGCCTGAGACCCGTGCCAGGTAGCGCTGCACGTCGAGGGGGCTGCACGAGCAGCTGTGGTGCGGGTCGCCGTGGTAGCCGCAGGAGCATGGGTTCATCGCCGCGGCGAGGGTGAACCGCGCGGGATAGCTCAGGCTCATCGCCGCGCGCGAGATCGTCACCACGCCGTCCTCGAGCGGCTGCCGCAGCACCTCGAGCACGTTCTTGCGGAACTCGGGCAGCTCGTCGAGGAACAGCACCCCCCCATGCGCCAGGCTCACCTCGCCCGGCCGGGGATACGACCCCCCGCCGATCAACCCCGCGTCCGAGATGGTGTGATGCGGCGCGCGGAACGGCCGCCGCGCCACCAGCGCCGCGCCGAGCGGCAGGATCCCCGCCACCGAGTGGATCTTGGTCGTCTCGAGCGCCTCGTCGAGGCTCATCCGCGGCAGGATCGTCGGCAGGCGCCGCGCGAGCATCGTCTTGCCCGACCCCGGTGCCCCGACCATCAACAGGTTGTGCGCCCCGGCCGCCGCCACCTCGAGCGCCCGCTTCGCGTGCTGCTGTCCCTTCACCTCGGCGAAGTCCACGTCCTCCACCGCGCTCGCGGCGAACAGTCGGGCCACGTCCACGTTCGCCCGCGGCAGCTCCAGGCGGCCCTCGAGGAAATCCGCGATCTCCGGCAGCGTCCCAGCCCCCATCACGCGCAGTCCCTGCACCACGCCCGCCTCGGCCAGGTTCTCGTGCGGCAGGATCAGCGTCTCGACCCCCGCGGCCCGCGCCGCCAGCGCCACCGGCAGCGCGCCCCGCACCGGTCGCACCGCCCCCTCGAGTCCCAGCTCGCCCAGCACCGCGACGCGGTCGAGCCGTCCACCCGGGATCTGCTCGGTGGCGACCAGCACGCCCAGCGCGATCGGCAGGTCGAACGCCGAGCCTTCCTTCCGGATGTCGGCGGGGGCGAGGTTGACGGTGATCCGCTTGAGGGGGAAGGTGTAACCCGTGTTGGCGATCGCCGCGTACACCCGCTCGCGGCTCTCGCGCACGGCGCCCTGGGGCAGCCCCACGGTGACGAGCGTGGGGAGCCCGTTGGCCACGTCGGTCTCGACGTCCACGAGGTAGGCGTCGATGCCGAGCACGGCGGCGGAACGGACCCGGGCGAGCACGCTGCACGGTAGGGCCCCGTGCGCCCGCGACCGCTACCGGAATCGATGCAAGTGGGGGCCTTTTTCGTGCGGCGCCATGGCCGCCGCGACTTGACGGGTGCTTGACGGGCCGTCACGATAGTCCTCACGTCGCCTTCCCGAGACCAGGTGCACCATGTCGCGTTCCACCCCGTCACCGACCCGCGTCTCCTGGACCCTCGCCTGCGTGGCCCTGCTGGCGGCGTGCGGCACGCCGACTTCGGTGGGCACCCTGTGCGGTCCCGACGACCCCCCGGGCACCGACTGCAGCCGCCCCTCGACGCCGCTGAACCCGAGCGGCCTCCTGGTCCTGGAGCTCTCACAGCAGGGCCTGCCCGATCCGCGGAGCGTCCAGTACCACTTCGTCATGGTCGACCTGAACTCACGTGATACCGCCGGCAACTCCTACATCCAGGCGGACGCCATCCGCGCGGAGTCACACTATCCCCCGGGCAGGTACACCATCGAGTACCTGGGGCTGGAGCCGCCCGGCGACGTCGCGTGCACTACCGATCGTCCGCGTCGCGAGTTCCAGTTGCTCGCCAATGGCACGACCCGTGTGGACTTCGTCTTCCTGTGCTCGGCGCGATGACCCAACAGAACGCCCTCACAACCTCCCCCCCAGCACCCCCTCGAGCCGCGCCCGGCAGCCGCGCGACAGCTTGAGGCGGGTCCCGTCGTGCAGGATCACCACGAGCTCGCCGCGGAAGTACGGCTGCAGCTCCCGGATGCGCTCGACGTTGACGATGGTGGACCGGTGGATGCGGACGAGCCGCGACGGATCGAGCCGTCGCTCGAGGTCCTTCATGGTCTGGCGCAGCACGTATTCCGCCCGCGCGGCGTGGATGCGCACAACGTCCCCGTCCGCCTCCACCCAGTCGATGTCCCGGACCGCCAGTACGACCGTGCGCTCCCCCGACCGGACGACCAGGCGCGTCAGATAGCGGTCGCCCGCGTCGCCGCCCGTGCTCCCGGACCCGTCGAGCAGCTCCCGCAGCTGCCGGCTGACCGCGTCCACCCTGCCCTGTCGCACCCGCTCCTTGGCGCGCCCCAGCGCCTCCCGGAACCGGTCGTCGTCGAACGGCTTGAGGAGATAGTCCAGGGCGTGGACCTCGAACGCCTGCAGCGCGTACTGATCGTACGCCGTCGTGAACACCACCACCGGCAGCTCGGACGGGGCCAGCTGTCGCAGCATCGCGAACCCGTCCATCTCCGGCATCTGCACGTCGAGGAACACGAGCTGCGGCGTCGTCCCGCGGATCAGCTCGAGGGCGGAACGCCCGTCCCCGCACTCACCGACCACGGCCACCTCCGGATCGTCCGCGACGAGCGCGCGAATCGTATCGCGCGCCGCGGGCTCGTCGTCCACGATCAGGGTGCGGATCGCCCCGGTCATTTCGTGTCCGCCTCGACACCCGGCGCAGGCCGGTATGGCAGTCTCACCCGCACCTCCGTGCCGCCTCCCGCGGCGTCGCCGACTTCGAGCGTGCCGCCGGCGCCGTAGAGCCGGTCCAGCCGCGCTCGCGTGTTGGCGAGTCCCACGCCGGGACGGACCGGTCCGGGGTCTCCGTTCCGCGTACCGGGCCCGTCATCCCGCACCACCACTTCGAGGGCCGGACCGACGCGCCGGGCGCGCACGTCGACCCGTCCCCCGGCGGCGCGCGGCGCGATGCCATGGCGGATGGCGTTCTCGACCAGCGGCTGGAGGAGGAGGTGCGGCACCGCCGCGTCGCTCACCCCGTCCTCGATGGTCACGTGCGCCACCAGCCGGTCGCGGAACCGCACCTGCTCGATCGCGAGGTACGCCCGGACGAACTCGAGCTCCTGGCTGAGGGGCACTTCCTGCCGCCGCGCGCCGTCGAGCACGCGGCGCAGCAGGTCCCCCAGTCCCGCCACGACGCGCACCGCGTTCTCCCGATCGCCGGTCCGCACCAGCGAGCCGATCGTGTGCAGGGCGTTGAAGAGGAAATGCGGCTGGAGCTGCAGCTTCAGGGCGTCCAGCTCAGCCTCCACCAGCTGGGTCTCGAGCCGCGATGCCCGCCGCTCGTTCTCCGCTACGTAGCCGACGCTCAGCACCGTCCAGTAGAGGAAGGCGTCCCACAACAGCCACGCCGCGAACAGCTGCACGGCCTGGTCGAAGGGCGGGCGGCCGGCCCCCGACGCGGGCAGCAGGTGCACGACGTGCAGGGTGTACCCGAGACTGAGGACGAACACCAGCACGCAGCACGCGGCCGCGTGCACCAGCGCGCTGCGCCTCCAGGCGTCTCGGCGGAAGGGGAAGCGGCGGCCGAGCCACAGGATCGCCGGCGTGGCCAGGGCCCACCCGTACGCGACGGGCATCCACTGGAACAGCGACGTGGCCCAGGGGATCGGCGCGCCGCGCAGGGTCGATGCGATGGTCTGCTGTCCGGCGAGCAGCAGGCCGAATGCCGTCCAGATGACGAGCAGCAGGGCCCACTGCCGCGGGCGCGGAGGGCTCATGGTCT
>DASPFU010000161.1:0-3140 GCA_035620935.1 Gemmatimonadales bacterium | reverse complement strand
CATCACGTTCAACAGCAGCGTCTCCAACACGCAGTGGGTCGTGTCGCAGTGGCAGGGCGTGGAGACCGGTGGCGTGAACGGCGCCGACGCCATCGGGCAAACGGGGGTCACCGCGGGCGACGCGGTCAGCGGCCTCGGCGTCAACCTCGGCGTCTTCGGGAACGCGAGCAACGTGGCCTACGGCGCCTTCGGCGTGGCGAGCAGCGTGGCAGCCATCACGCCCGGCGCGGGCTTCACGGAGATCAGCGAGCAGCCCTCGGGCGAGACCGCGGCCGATCTCATGGCCGAATGGGCGGTCGGCGACCCGACCATCGACGCGAGCTGGAACAACCTCAACGGCGGCGCGGTCGGGATCGAGATCCGCGCGGCGGGCGCCAGCGGGCCCGTGGTGTCGGCCGCGCAGTCCGGTGTGAGCGCCTCACCCGGGACGATCACGGCCAGCACCGGGGCGAGTCCATCGACCATCACCGTGACCGCCCGCGACGCGAGCGGCAATCCGGTGAGCGGCGCGACCGTCCAGATCCAGGCAACGGGGACCGGCAACACGGTCACCCAGCCGGTCGGCCCCACCAACGCGAGCGGCATCGCGACCGGCACGCTGTGGTCCACGGTCCCCGGCCCCAAGACCGTGTCCGCGACCGCCAACGGAGTCGCGATCACGCAGACCGCGGCCGTGACGGTGACGTCCGGGCCGCCCGCGGCGCTGGCGTTCCTCGTCCAGCCGTCGAACGGCGTCGCCGGATCGACGATCACGCCCGCAGTGCAGGTCGGCATCCGCGACGCACTGGGGAACCTGGTGACCACGGCGACCAACACCGTCACCGTGGCCATCGGGACCAACCCGGGCGGCGGGACGCTCGGCGGCACGCTCTCCGTGGCCGCCGTCAACGGCGTCGCGACCTTCTCCACCCTGAGCGTCAACAACGTCGGGGCCGGCTACACGCTCACCGCCGTCGCCAGCGGGCTCACCGGCACCACCTCCAGCGGGTTCAACGTGACGGGCGTGCCACCGTCGCCGTCACTGTCGACGGTGGCCGCGCTGCCGTCCTCGATCACGGCCGGGGGCTCCGGGACCACGATCACCGTGACGGCGCGCGACGCCGGCGGCAACCCGATCAGCGGCGCCAGCGTCACGCTGGCAGCCACCGGCACCGGCAACACCCTCACCCAGCCCCTCGGCCCGACCAATGCGAGCGGCGAGGCCACCGGGGCCCTGGCCTCGACCGTGGCGGAAGCGAAGACCGTCTCGGCCACGATCGACGGCGTGGGCATCACCCAGACCGCCGCGGTGACCGTGACCGCGGGCGCGCCCTCGGCGACGACGTCCACCGTCGCGGCCAGTCCGACCTCGATCACCGTGAACGCCGGCACGTCCACCATCACCGTCACCGTGAAAGATGCCAACGGCAACGCGGTCAGCGGCTCGAGCGTGGTGCTGTCGGCGACGGGCACCGGCAATACCCTGACCCCGCCGTCCGGCCCGACGAACGCGAGCGGTGTCTTCACCGCCACGCTGCAGTCGAGCGTGGCCGAAGCCAAGACCGTTTCCGCCACGGCGGGAGGGACGGCGATCACCCAGACCGCGGCGGTCCAGGTGACCGACCAGCCGCCGCCGGGCATCACCCAGACGCTGCTGACGGCGGGCACCAACCCGACCAACACCACCGTCTACAGCACCGCGTCGATCAGCCCCGCGCCCAACACGCTCGTCACTATCGCGGTGCTGAGCCAGCGGTCATACGGGGCGAGCGTGGCCCCGACCGTGACCGGCGGCGGGATGGCCGCCTGGACCCAGGTGGCTTCCGTCACGTTCGACGTGCTCGCCACGCCGCTGCGGCGCATGACGATCTACCGGGCGATGAGTGCGGCGCCGGGGAGCGGGCCGATCACCATCACGTTCGCGGGCAATCAGTCGCACGCGCAGTGGATCGTGTCGCAGTGGGATGGCGTGGAGACCAGCGGGACGAACGGTGCCGATGCGATCGCGCAGACCGCGGTGAACGCCGCGGACGCGGTCAACGGCCTGGGCGTGACCCTGTCGCCGTTCGGCAGTGCGGCGAACGTGGCCTACGGCGTGTTCGGCGTGAACAGCAACGTGGCGGCGATCACGCCGGGGAGCGGGTTCACCGAGATCGCGGAGGTGCCGTCGGGCGAGAACACGCCCGGGTCGCTGATGGCTGAGTGGGCCGTGAACCACCCGACCATCGACGCGCTGTGGACGAACCTGCGGGGCGCGGTGCTGGGCGTGGAGATCAGGGCGAAGACAGGACCCTGACGACGAACGACGTCCGGATGTTGTCGCGGACCTGGGCGGCGTTGGGGCCGTCCGGGCCTGCGGTCGCGGGGTCGATCAGCCCGGCGCTGTCCGCGCTGAGGAACCACTTCGCCACGTCCACGCCGATCAGCAGCCCCGCGGACGTCCCCTTCGCCACCACGAACGGGGCGTCGAGCCCGAGCTCCTGCACCTCGTTCAAGTCCGTGGTGAACACGAAGTCCCGGAGGCTCCCGGCCCGGCTGTAGGCGCCGGACACCCGCACGGACACTCCGGCCATGTCGGGATGCGACGCGAGGAAAGCGGTATCCCGCTCCGTGGTCGCGCGGTACACCTCGAGCTGAAGGGTCCCGTAGGTGTCCGCCGCGGCGGCGACCGGCGCGAGCGTCAGGGTGTCGGAGCCGAGCGGGAGGGCGAACCGCGTCGGGCCGTCGGCGACCATCGCGCAGCGCTCGCCTTCCTCTTCCTCGCACTCCCCCACCCGCACCAGCTGCAGCTGCACCTCCCGCAGCACCAGGTCGGCGGTGCGGATCACGATCGTGTCGGTACCCCGCCCCACGACCAGCGTGCCGGCGCCGACGGCAGGCGCGCCGGTGAACAGCTTCAGGACCACGTCACCCTGCTCCGGTCCCCGGTCGGCGCAGCCCAGCGCCACGACCGCTGCGATCACCGCCCCGACCTGCGAACGCGTCAAATCGATCATCGATACACCCCCTGAGGCGTGCGTGTCTCATCCCAGCGGCACCACGTCCACCCGCTGCAGGCGCTCCCCGAGGAAGCGGGCGCCCACGGCGCGGAAGCGGGGCTCGTCGTCCGATACCACGAACTGATGCGCCGCCGGCCCGCCGGGCGGCGCGAGCAGGCCCTG
>DASPFU010000160.1:0-5401 GCA_035620935.1 Gemmatimonadales bacterium | reverse complement strand
GAGCCGCACCCGCGCGACCTTGCGCAGCGCCGAGTTCGGCTTCTTGGGCGTCGTGGTGTACACGCGCGTGCACACACCCCGCTTCTGCGGGTTGCCGCGCAACGCCGGCGCCTTTTCCTTGCTCAACACGTCGCGGCGACCACGCCGCACGAGCTGGTTGATAGTCGGCATACACCCCGGGCAAAAGTTGCGAAATAGACTTCAACGCTAGCGTGGACTTTGGGTTACGTCAAGGCGGACGGCAGGACGCTAAGACGCTAAGACGCTAAGACGCTAAGACGTTAGGACGCTATGACGCTAGGGTGGCGGGCCGACCGGTACCACGGTCACCCGGCGGACGCTCCGGGCCACCCGCTCCCCCGCCCGTACCGTCACCTCCAGGCGATACTCCCCCGCCGCCTCGCCGGGCAGCTCGATGGCCACGTATTCGAGTGCCCGGGCGTCCGCGGACAGCCGCCGCTCCGCCGCCCAGGCCAGCTCGACCCCCTGCTCCCCGCGCCCCACCCCCAGCCGCTCGAGCAGCCGCACCGGCAGGGACCGCGCGTCGGCATCCTGCAGCGACAGTGTCACCTCGTAGCGCCCGATCCCCCGGGCGTCGGGCTCGATGCCGTAGGCCTCCCAGATCACCCACAGGCTCGCCCCGGGGGTCACCTCCAGCGTCCGGCTCGGCTCGATCGCGAGGTCCCGCCAGGTCAGCGGGTCCCCCTCGACTCGGGAGCCCACCCGGTGGGCCACCAGCAGGTCGGACAGCTGGAGCGAGTCGGCCCGCCAGACCGGCACGGTGAGCGTGTCCCGCACCGTGGCGGCCCCACCGAACGCCGGCGCGAACGCCTCGAGGCTGTAGGCGTAGCGGCCCGGGGCGAGAGCCACCCGGTAGGACAGGGCCACGCCCTCGCCGGCGGCGTAGTTCGCCGTCTGCCGGCCGGCGACTGGGAACCCGGCCGTGTCGCGGAACAGGAACAGCCCAACGGTGAGCGAGTCCTGGGGCGGCAGCTCGAGCTGGCGCGTCGCGACCACGCTGTGCACGACGACGGTGGTCTCGCCGGCGGGCCCACCCCGGAACCGCGCCACCTGCACCGGCAGCCGGAAGGTCCTGGGCGCCACGCGGGACTGAAAGGTCAGCGGCGTCGCCACCCGGAGCTGGTCGGCGTACTCGCCCGCCGACGACTCCACGAGGTACCGGGCCACCCGTGCGCTGGGGCGCAGCTCGAACATCAGGGAGGGGCGGTCCGTCGCGTAGGTCCAGAACAACCAGCGTCCGCCGGACTCGTCGCGCGCCGCACCGCCCTGGGCCGGCGTGCAGTTGGCGGGGTCGGTGGCCGCGGCGCAGTCGAGGTAGCCCTGCGCCGCCTCGTATCCCGCGCTCGAGAGGATGCGGCCGGCGTCCCGGGTCACCTGCGTGATCATCCGGGGCCAGCCGTACCGGATGAGCGCGTCGCCGATGGGCGTCTCCGGCCCCATCACGCCGGCCTCGCGGTCGCCGAGCATGGCGAGCGCGTACGTGACCCGGGTCCAGTACTCGACCTGCAGCTCGTTGAACGGGGTGACCCACAGGGGCCGGGCGCGGGCCCAGAAGTCCGGCAGCGAGTCGAGTCCCCGGGGCGGCCGCTCGTACCAGGCGCGCACCGTGTCGGGCAGGTGCGGAATCGCCAGGCGATAGAGCGAATCGGCTTCGGCCAGGCGGCCGAGGCGTGCCGCGGCGAGGCCCCGCACGGCCGTCGCGACCCCGGGAAAGCGGCCGGCCCGCTCCGCGCGCAGTGCTACCTCCGCCAGCCGGTCCCACTCCTCGCCGAGCGCGAGCTCGCGCGCGTAGCGCTCGAACGCCTCCTGCACCCCGCTGTCGGCCTGCAGCGCCGACTCGAGGTAGTGGAGCACGCGCTCGCGCCGCTCGGCGAAGTCGCGCACCGCCGCCGGCGCGTCCGCGAGGCGCTCATTGAACTGCGCGGGCCGCGTGTAGTTCTCGCAGAACGCGCCCATGCCGACGCAGGCCGGGGTGGAGATGCCGATCGGACCCGCGTCCTTGAGCCAGCGCATCCGGTCGAGCAGGTCCTGGAAGTAGCGCCCCCGGTGGAAGTTGATCTCGGCGAGGGCGGCGGCGGGCGTCGAGTCGGGGTAGGTATCCGCCAGCTCGAGCGCGCGCCGGAGGGCGCGTTGGGCGTCGACCTGGATACCCCCCTGCTTGCGCAGCAGCAGGCCGAACTCGAGCCAGGCGGCGGCGTGACGCGTGCGGAGCTGGGTGGCGCGATCGAGCAGCGGGCGCGCGGCCTGGCGCAGATCGCGCTCGCGCCCGCCCTCGAACCCCGACGCTCGCGAGAGGGCCCGCCCCGCGCGGAACAGGGCATCGAAGTCGTTGCGGCACTCGCGGGCGAGCCGGCGCGCCGTGCCGAGCACCGTGCCACGGTCGGCCCCGGCCACGAGCCCGGCCACGACCTGGTCGGCGTACGCGGTGCACTTGTCGGGGGCGGGCGCAACGCCCTGGAGCGCGAGGAGGAGCACGGTCAGCACGCCCGCAATATGGCCCCGGACTCGCACGCGCAAAACACCCCGCGCGGGCGACCGGGCCTGCGCGGGGTGTTTCGCGTCCGGCGAAGCGACCTAGTCCGCCTCGACCTCCTCCGGCACGGCCGCGCCGGGCACCAGCTCGGGCGGCGGCGGCGGGGGCTCGAAGCCCGGGGGCGGCTCCACCTCGACGTCGTGGTACCGGTAGATGCCGGTGCCGGCGGGGATGAGGTGGCCGATGATGATGTTCTCCTTGAGGCCGAGGAGGTCGTCCCGGGCCCCGCGGATCGCCGCGTCGGTCAGCACGCGGGTGGTCTCCTGGAACGACGCCGCCGAGATGAACGACTGCGTCGTGAGGCTGGCCTTGGTGATGCCGAGCAGCAGGGGCTCGACGGTGGCCGGCGTGCCGCCCTTCTTCACGGCGCGCTCGACCGCCTCCTTGAAGGTGAGCTTGTCCACGTTCTCGCCCTCGAGGAACTCGGTGTCGCCGGGCTCGACGATCCGCACCTTCTGCAGCATCTGGCGCACGATCACGCCGATGTGCTTGTCGTTGATCTTCACGCCCTGCAGCCGGTACACCTCCTGTACCTCGTTGAGCAGGTACTCCTGCACCGCGCGCGGGCCCTTGATCCGCAGGATGTCGTGCGGGTTGACCGGCCCCTCGGTGAGGCGGTCGCCGGCGCGCACGCGGTCGCCCTCGTGCACGCGCAGGTGCTTGCCGGCGGGCACGTCGTAGAGCTGCGGGTCGCCGGCCTCGGGCTGCACGAACACCTCGCGCTTGCCGCGCTTGATGTCCCCGAAGCGGACGGTCCCATCGATCTCCGAGATCGTGGCCGGGTCCTTGGGCCGCCGGGCCTCGAACAGCTCGGCGACGCGCGGCAGGCCGCCCGTGATGTCACGCGTCTTGTACGCCTCGCGCGACACCTTGGCGAGCACCAGACCCGCGAACACCTCCTCGCCGTCCTCCACGGTGAGCTGGGCGCCCTCCGGGATGACGAAGTCGCGGAGCCGCTTCTCCTTCTCGCCCTTCTTCTGGATGATCTCGATGTGCGGGTGCAGTTTCTTCTCCCGGTCCTCGATGATCACCCGCTGGCGCCGCCCGGTCAGCTCATCCAGCTCCTCGCGCACCGTCTCGTCCTCGACGATGTCCACGAACCGGACGATGCCCGGCACGTCGGTGAGGATCGGGTTGGTGTACGGGTCCCAGGTGAACAGCACGCCGTCCTTGGCGACCTTCTGGCCGTCCTCCGCGGTGAGGGTCGCGCCGAGCGGCACGTGGAAGCGCGAGTGTACCTGCAGCTTCTTGGGGCTGATCTCGCCGTGGGCGCCGGTCTTCAGTACCAGCTCGCCCTCGTAGCTCGTCACGACCTTCTGGTTTTCCGGCGTGACCACGAAGGTGAGGCGGTCGCCGTACTCGATGACGCCCTCCACCTTCGTCTTGCGCACGGTCTGCTCGGCGATACGCGCCGCGGTGCCGCCGATGTGGAAGGTCCGCAGCGTGAGCTGCGTCCCCGGCTCGCCGATCGACTGCGCGGCGAGGATGCCGACGGCCTCGCCCAGGTCCACCATCTCCATGGTGGCGAGGTTGCGGCCGTAGCACATGCGGCAGATGCCGCGCCGGGCCTCGCACGTCAGCACCGAGCGGATCTTGACCATCTCGATGCCGGCGTCCTCGATCGCCTGCGCGGTCTCCTCGTCGATCAGGCTCCCCGCCTCCACCAGGACCTTCGGCCGCCCGTGCTCGTCGAGCTCGTGCGGGTCCGACACCTCGTCCAGCGCGACGTTGCCCACGAGGCGCTCGCGCAGCGGCTCGATGATGTCCTCGCCCTCCTTCAGGGCCGACATCTCGAGGCCGAGAATGGTGCCGCAGTCCTCCTCGGTGACGGTGACGTCCTGCGCCACGTCCACCAGCCGGCGCGTGAGGTAGCCGGCGTCCGCGGTCTTGAGCGCGGTGTCGGCGAGGCCCTTGCGGGCGCCGTGCGTCGAGATGAAGTACTCGAGCACCGACAGCCCCTCGCGGAAGTTCGACCGGATCGGGCTCTCGATGATCTCCCCGATGCCGCCGGTGAGCTTCTTCTGCGGCTTCGCCATCAGCCCGCGCATCCCCGCCAGCTGGCGGATCTGGTCGCGCGAGCCGCGGCTCCCGGAGTCGAACATCATGAACACCGGGTTGAAGCCGCCCTTGGACCGCCGCATCGTGCCGATCATCGCCTCGGCGATGTCGTTATTGGCGTGGGTCCAGGCGTCGATCACCTTGTTGTACCGCTCCCCGAACGTGATCTGGCCGGTGGCGTAGGCGCGCTGGAACCGCTCGACGCGCTGCTCCGCTTCGTGCAGCAGCGTCGCCTTCTCGTCCGGGATCTCGAGGTCCGAGACGCCGATCGACACGCCGCCCATCGTGGCGTAGCGGAAGCCGAACTCCTTCAGGCCGTCGAGGAACTGCACCGTCGGCGCGAGCCCCGCGCGGCGGTAGGACTCGAACACCAGCTCGGAGAGCGCCTTCTTCCGCATCACCGCGTTCTGGAACCCCTGCCGCCGCTTGAGCGAGTCGGGCAGGATGCTGTTGAAGATCACCCGGCCCACGGTGGTGCCGATCCACCGTGGCGCCTCGCTGTCGGGCAGTCCGGGGATGTGGGGCGGCTCGTACCAGAAGTGCACCGGCGAGTGGTACTCGAGCCGCTTCACCGCCAGCGCCATCTCGAGCTCGGCGTACGACCCGATGCGCGGCGCTTTGACGAGCGCCTTCTCGAAGCCGGCCGGCTCCTTGGTGAGGAAGTGGCAGCCCAGCACCTTGTCCTGCGACGGCTCGGCCACCGGCCGGCCGTCGGACGGCTTCAGCACGTTGTTCGCCGAGATCATCAGGACCCGCGCCTCGAGCTGCGCCTCGAACGACAGCGGCACG
>DASPFU010000159.1:0-7754 GCA_035620935.1 Gemmatimonadales bacterium | reverse complement strand
TGCTCGTCGTCCTCGGCGCGGCCGCCGCCGCGCCCGCGCCCGCGCCGGCCCAGCGCCTCGTGGTCGGGGCCGCCCTGTGGGGCGCCGGGGTCAAGTCACGCAGCGTGTACCCGGGGGGCCGCGAGGCGCTGAGCGGCCCGGTGGTGGGGTTCGACGCCCGCGTCAGCATGGGGCGCTGGGGGCTGCGCATCGGCTACGGCCAGGGCAGCCTCGATCCCGATACGCTGGGGCCCGACTCGCGCGACTACGTCGATGGATCCATCGACGTGAGCTTCCGCCCCATCCCCGCCCTCGAGCTCGGCCTCGGACCGTACGCGCGCGCCTACACGACGGACCGGGGCACGCAGCGCTGGCTCTTCTGGCAGCTGCGCGCGCGCTACGAGGCCGGCATCATCACGCCCGACGTCCGCGGCTACGCGGAGGTATGGAACGGGTTCTCCGGCACGGTCAACGCCGCCGAGCAGTACGACGGCTCCCGCGGCGGCGCCGCCGGGCTGAATTGGCGGATCTCCCGGCTGAAGGGAGCGCCCGTCACGCTGACGATCGGATACCTGATCGACGAGGCGCGCGCGGGCGGCGGGGCCCGGCGCGAGACCGTCGAGCGGACCTGGCTGGCGATCGGCGTCGGCCGGATCTAGGCGGCGCGCCAGCCCTCGGAGATCAGTGCTTCAAGCCCGCCCGGGTCGCGAAGTCCCGGGCCGCGGCCTCCTGGTCCGGCGTCAGGTGCGCCGGGATGTCCACCCGTACCTCCACCAGCTGATCCCCCCGCCGGCCACCCTTCTCGATGCCATGCCCGGGGATGCGGAACCGCTGCCCGTGCTGCGTCCCCGGCGGCACCTTGAGGACCACGCGGTGCCCGTCGAGCGTCCGCACCTTGAGACGCGTGCCGAGCATCGCCTGCGCGACGTTGACCGGCACGACACACACCACGTGGTGGCCCTCGCGGTGGAAGAACGGATCGGGCTCTACCTGGAACACCACGTTCACGTCGCCGCGTCCCCGCGCGCCCTGGCCCTTGAGGCGCACCTTGGCACCGTCCTCGGTGCCGGGGGGCACCGTGATCATCAGGCGCTTCTCCACCTTGACCTCGCCCGCCCCCTGGCACGTGGGGCAGCGCGACGACGGCACCTTGCCCTTCCCGCGGCACGCCGGGCACGGTCGGTTGACGGCGAACCCGCCCTGCCCGAAGGAGATCGTGCCGCGGCCGCGGCACTCGCCGCACTGCGTCACCGTGGCGCCGGGGGCCGCGCCCGACCCGCCGCAGCCCGGGCACACTTCGGTCATCGGTACCGTGATCGGGAGCTGCCCGCCCAGGGCCGCCACCCGGAACGGCACCCGCACCGCGGCCTCGACGGCCTCCTCTGCCTCCTCCCGCCCGCGGCGCCCGAAGATCGAGCTGAACAGGTCGCCCAGGCCGCCCATCCCGCCGATGTCCCCGAGGTCGAACTCCACGCCGGGGCCGCCGCCTCCCGGAGAGCCCGGGGACCCGCGACCACCGCCGGCGAACGCCCCGTAGCGCCGCAGCCGGTCGTACTTCTTGCGCTTCTCGGCGTCGCTCAGGACGTCGTGCGCCTCGTTGATCTCCTTGAAGCGCTCCGCGGCCTGCGGATTGTTGGGGTTGCGGTCCGGATGGTACTGCTTCGCGAGCCGTCGATACGCCTTCTTGATCTCATCGACGGTCGCGCCCTCGGCCACGCCGAGCACCCGGTAGTAGTCCTTGGCGGAACTCATGCGGCCGCGTCGCCCGGTCCGGCGGGGCCCCGCCAGGTGAGCACCAGCACCCGGGCCGGCCGCAGCAGCCGCTCGCCCAGCCGGTAGCCGGGCTGCAGCACCGTCCCGATGGTGTGGTCCTGCGCCGCCTCGGATGCGGGCGCCGTGGTCACCGCTTCGTGGACCGCCGGGTCGAACGGCACGCCCGCCTGGTCGATCCGCACGAGGCCCGCCGCGGTGAGCGCCTTCCAGAACTTGCGCTCGACCAGATCGATGCCGTCGCGCAGCGCCTTCGGGTCGGTCGCGGCCGGGTCCACGTGCGCGAAGCGCGCCAGGTCGTCCAGCGCGTCGAGCACCCGCCCCACCAGCTCGGCCTGCGCCAGCGCCGTCAACTCGGCCCGCTCGCGCGCCGTCCGCCGCCGGAAGTTGTCGAACTCGGCGGCCAGGCGGAGATGCCGGTCCTTGATGGCATCGAGCTCCCCCTCGAGCCGCGTGACGGCCTCGTCGGGCAGCTCGGCCAGGGCCCCCGGGGGCCGCGGGGGGGGAGGTGCCGCGCTCAGGGGATCCTCGGCGGCAGGCGGCGGCAGGTCCCGGTCCTTCGTCTCGGAATCCGTCATGGTCTCGTCAGTAGAGGCAACCGCCGTGCCGTTCCAGTCACGCCGGATTGGCGGATGCGTCGCGGTTCGTGCCGTGTAAGCTGTTCTGTGACAATACGATATGCCGACGCGCGGCGTCTGTCGAGTCTGCGGCCACCCTACGGTGCCCGCCTGCCGGCAGTTGCAGGATCCGCCAGGAACGCGAGGACGTCGTCCACCACCAGCCCCCGCTGGGGATCGTTCAGCACCTCATGGTACATCTCGCCGTACCAGCGCACGGCCGCCGGCGCCCGGAGGCTATCGGCGAACGCACGCGCGGCGGCGGCGTCGACGATCCGGTCCTCACCGGCGAGCAGGAACAGCACCGGGCTCTCGACCCGCCTCGCGTCCGCCGCCACGGCGCGCTGGGCCCACCGGATCTCCCGCCAGGCCCCCAGCGTCATGCGGTGGTGCACGGCCGGGTCGTTCTGGTACGCCGCGTTGCTGGCGGGGTCACGGCTCAAGTGCTCGATGTCGATATCGACGGGCACGGCCATCCCGGGCCAGAGGTCGCCGAGCAGGCGCTCCGCCAGCTGTTTCCACAGCGGAATGGCGTACGGCAGCCCGAGGAACGGACCCGAGACCACCGCCGCGGCCGGCGGCACCGTCGGCTGGGTCTCGAGGTATCGCAGGACGACGAGCGCGCCGAACGAATGGCCGAGCAGGACCTCCGGCGCGTCGGTGCGAGCGCGGACGACGCGGCGGAACGCCTGCAGGTCCCCGAGCAGCTGGCTGAAGCGCGACAGATGGCCCCGGGGGCCCCCCGAGCGACCGTGCCCGCGGAGGTCGGCGACGTAGGTCGCCAGCCCCGCGTCGCGCAGCCGCGCCCCCAGCCACGCGTACCGGCCCGCGTGTTCGGACCAACCGTGCACCACGAGCACCGCGGCCCGCGCGGGGTGCTCGGGCTCGTAGGCGTCGTAGACGAGGGTGGTGGCGTCGGGCGCGGTGAACGTCGCCATCAGGCGCCGGCCAGCAGGCGGCGGAGCAGGTTGAGCGCGCCCTGGGCGGCACGGGCCCGGATCTCGTCGCGCTCCCCGCCGAACACCACGCGCGCCGCACGCGCGGCGTCCCCCCACTGCGCCGCGAGCCACACCGTGCCGACGGGCTTCTCCGGCGTGCCGCCGCCGGGCCCGGCGATCCCGGTCACACCGAGCGCCGCCGCGGTACCGAAGGCCGCGCGGGCGCCGGCTGCCATCGCCCGGGCGACGGGCTCGGATACGGCACCGTGCGCGGCCAGCAGCTCGGCCGGCACCGCGAGGCGCGCGATCTTGACGGTGTCGGCGTAGGCCACCTCCCCGCCGACGAATACACTGGAGGCGCCCGGCACCGCGGTGAGCCGCGCGCCGACGAGGCCCCCGGTGCACGACTCCGCGACGGCGAGGGTCGCCCCCCGGGCGCGCAGCTGGTCGAGCACCACCGCGGCGAGGTCGGCATCGTCCTCCCCATAGCAGTGCTCCGGGATCGCGTCACGCAGCCGCGCGACACCGGCGGCGAGCCGCGCCTCCGCCTCGTCGGCCCGGAGGTCCCAGGCGGTGAGGCGGAGATCGACGCCGTCCACGGACGGCAGGTAGGCGAGGGTGAGCGGCGCCAGGTCGGGCTCGAGCGACCCCACGCGGTCCGCGACCGTCGATTCGGCGACCCCGGTCGTCCGCAGGGTGCGCGAGCGCACCACGCGCCCATCGCCCGCGACGCGCCCCCCGAGGCGCGGCAGCACTTGCTCGTGCAGCAGCCCGCGCATCTCGCGCGGCACACCCGGGAGCAGGATGGCGATGCGCCCGGCGGCGTCCTCGAGCCACAGGCCCGGGGCCGTGCCCCGGGGGTTGGGCAGCACGGTGGCCCCGGCCGGCACCTCGGCCTGCGTGCGGTTGCTGGCGGCCATGGGCCACCGCCCCATGCGCCGCGCGCGCTCCTCGAGGCGCTGCGCCACGTCCGGGTCGGTGACGAGCGGCCGTCCGAACAGGTCCGCCACCACCGCCTTGGTGGCGTCGTCCCGGGTGGGGCCGAGCCCGCCGGTCGTGATGACGATGCCGGTGCGATCGAGCGCCTCGGCGACCGCGGCGCGGATGGCCGCCGGCACGTCCGGGACCGCCGTGCGGCGCACCAGGCGGAGGCCGGCGGCGGCGCAGGCGCGCCCGAACTCCGCGCCGTTGGTGTCGACCGTGAAGCCCAGCAGCAGCTCGGTGCCGACGGTCACCAGCTCGACGTTCACCGCAGGATGTCGCGGTACTTCAGCAGGACGCGGTACTTGTAGAGGTAGTGGATGAACGAGTAGAGGGTCAGCACGACCGCGCCGAGCAGCGTCACCGCCACGACGACGGCGTGGAACTGCTCCCAGACGTCGCGGAACCAGCCCGCCAGCTTGAGCTCGGCGACCGCGTCCTTCCAGGCGAACCAGGCGAGCGTGGCGCCGATGAACACCGCCTGGAACGTGGCCTTGAGCTTCCCGGGCCCCGCCGCCGGGATCACGACGCCCTGGCGCTTCGCGAACCACCGGAACACGGTGATCAGCACCTCGCGACCCACCAGGATGATCGCGACCCATACGGGAAGACTGCCCCACCACGGCAGGCGGTAGTCGGTGAGGATGGTGGGGTGCCGCGTCATCCAGAAGATGGGCACCAGCGTCGCGAACAGCAGCAGCTTGTCCGCGATCGGGTCGAGGAACTGCCCCAGCTCGGAGACCTGATTGTGCTTGCGGGCGAGGTACCCGTCGACCGTGTCGCTGATGGCCGCGGCGCAGAAGATGACGAACGCCAGGACCTTGGGCCAGTACCCCTGGATGAACGGCAGCAGGGCGATGACCGGCGTCAGCCCGATGCGGACCAGCGTGATGATGTTCGGCAGGGTCCAGTGCATCGGGCCCCCTCGGTCAGCTCAGAGTCTTCAGCACCATCTTGCTGACGACCTTGAGCGTCTCGAACACCCCGTCGCCGCGGACCGCCACCGCCTCGACGTACGGGGCCCGCCCGATCCACTGCTCTTCGAGCCGGTCCACGATGGTCTGACCGGGATTGGCCGGGTCGGGCGTGACCTTCTGGAGCGCCGGGTCCTCGACGGGCCACCCGGGGTTGAGGGCCGCCTGGAGGTCCCGGACGGGGGCGGCGTTCGGCAGGTCGCGCTTGTTGTACTGGATCACGAACGGGATCTTGGTGAGGTCGTAACCGTACTCCGCCATGTTGTCGTACAGGTTCTGCATCGACTCCACGTTCGCTTCCATGCGCTCCAGCTGACTGTCGGCCACGAACACGATGCCGTCCACGCCCTTGAGGATCAGCTTGCGGCTCGCGTTGTAGTACACCTGCCCCGGCACCGTGTAGAGGTGGAACCGCGTCTTGAACCCGCGGATCGTCCCCAGGTCGACGGGCAGGAAGTCGAAGAACAGCGTCCGTTCCGTCTCGGTCGCGAGCGAGATCATCTTGCCGCGGGTGTTGGGCGACACCTTGCCGTACACGTGCTCCAGGTTCGTCGTCTTGCCGCCGAGCCCGGGGCCGTAATAGACGAGCTTGCAGTTGATCTCGCGGGACGCGTAGTTGATCATCGACATGGGCGCGTCCCCCTATCCGAACAGTCTGTCAATTTCGTCTTCCGCTCCCTCGAGCACGCGGTGCTCCGCCGCGGGCCCGGTGCCCACCCGGTTGAACATGTCCTCCAGCACCCGGGTGAGCTGCTCCACCACGGGCTTCGCCTTCAGCTTGACGAGGCCGAGCGTCGCGCGCTGATCGAACAGCACGACGAGGATGACGCGCTTCGCGACGTCGGCGAGCAGCATCGACTCGCGCTCGCCCTGGTGCACTAGCGAGGCGAAGTCGGGCTCGCCGATCATCCGGGCGAGCTGGTCGTTGGCACTGAAGTCCGCCGCGGTGAGCGACGCGAACGCCGTGGGATCGAACTGCGGCGTCTCCCCTACCGTGGTGACGAGCTGGCCGGTGCGGTCGACGAGCAGCGCGCACCGCGCGTTGGACTCGCGCAGGAACGCCGTCAGATGCTGCTGGATCTGCCGGTAGTGGTCCTCGCTGAACGACCAGCTCGCCGCACCTGTCATCCGTCGCCCCGGTTAATCGGCCTCGGACATCTCGCGCCGCGCCGCCAGCGCCTGCGCGATCGTCACGCCGTCCGCGTACTCGAGATCGCCACCCATCGGCAGGCCGCGCGCGATGCGGGTCACGCGCACCCCGGTCGCCGCCAGGACCTGCTGGAGGAACGTCGCCGTCACCTCGCCCTCCATCGACGGGTTGGTCGCGATGATGACCTCCCGTACCACCCCGCCCTCGCGCACCCGCTCCAGCAGCGCGTCCACCCGCAGGGCCTCGGGCCCCACGCCCTCGAGCGGCGAGAGCCGCCCGCCCAGCACGTGGTAGCGGCCGCGGAACCGGCCGGCCCGCTCGATCGCGCCCACGTCCGCCGACTCCTCCACCACGCACAGCACCGCGGCGTCGCGGCGGGGATCGGCGCAGATCGCGCACGGGTCCGCGTCGGTCAGGCTGCCGCACGTCCCGCACGCCCGCACCCGCTCCCGCGCCGCGCTGATCGCCCGGGCGAGGCTGGCCGCCGCATCCGGCGGCTGCTTGAGCAGATGGAACGTGAGCCGCTGGGCCGTCTTCCGCCCGATGCCGGGGAGCTTGGCCAGCTCCCGGACCAGCTCCTCGATCGCCGACACCGATGCCTTAGAGCGGCAGCTGGAACGGGAACGGCAGACCCGAGGCCAGCTTGCGCACTTCCGTCTGATACAGCTCGGCGGCACGCTGCTGCGCCCCGGCGACCGCCGCGAGCACGAGGTCCTCCAGCATCTCCACGTCACCCTGCCGCACGGCGTCCGGCGCGATCCGGATCGACCGGATCTGCCCGCGGCCGTCGGCCGTGACCCGCACGATGTCCCCGCCGGCCGATGCCGTCACCGTCTGACCGGCCAACTGTGCCTGGATCTCGGAGATCTTCCCCTGCACCTGCTGGCTGAGCTGCAGCAGGTTCGATAAATCCGCCATACGTCGAAAGTTACCGCTCGCCCACGGGCCGGGCAAGTTACTCCATCAATTCCAGGTCGAGCGCGTCCACCGCGGCGGACAGCGTGGGGTCCTTCTCCCGCAACACCTTCAGCCGCTCCGCGTCCGCGGCCCGTGGCGTGAGGCGGGCCGCGCGCGGCGGCGCGTCCGCCCCGGCCGCCGGGGCGGCGACGCGCACCCGCACCACCCCCTCGACCCACGGCGCGATCAGGGCCGCGATCGCCTCCTGCTTGTGCGTCAGGCCCGCGAGGTGCGCCGCCTCGCCCGCGCGCACCGTCACCACCGCTCCGTCGACGCCCACGACGTCCGAGCCGGCCAGCAGCGTGCCGAGCATCGGGCTGGTGACGCGGGCACCCCCGGAGATCCGCGGCCACAGCTCGCGCAGCCGCTCGAGCGCGAGCAGCACGCC
>DASPFU010000158.1:0-29351 GCA_035620935.1 Gemmatimonadales bacterium | reverse complement strand
GCACGGGGTGTGGTGTCGATCGAGGAATTCGACTCGACCCTCTACTTCCGCGACGATCGGGAGATCGAGTACCTGCGGAGCGAGGTCGAACGCGAGTACGCCCAGGATCTGCGGCGTACTCGCGATGCTGTTCGATCTGCTTGAGCTGCAGACCTACAGCACCGTGCGGGCGGAGCTGATTTCGATCCTCGAGAACTTCATCCCGTATCTCCTCGGCGCCGCTGATTTCCGTTCGGTGGCGTACATCCTGCGCGAGATCAAGGTCGTGTTGCAGCGCGCGCGCGATCTGCTGCCCGAGCAGCGGGTCGCGCTGCGGGGCCTCCCGGGCCGGCTGTCGGAGCCGGATGCGCTGTCCCAGCTGCTGCAGTCCCTCGACGAGGCCGCGGTGCACCCCTCGGAAGAGGACCTGGGGGAGCTGTTCGCCGAGCTGCAGGCCGAGGCGCTCGGGACGCTCGCGGGCTGGCTGCCGCGCCTCTCGAGCGACCGCGTGCGCCAGCTGGTGCGGGCCGCCGCCGAGCGGCTCGCGCACGCGAACCCGGCCGAGGTGCTCAAGGTGCTCGGGAGCGACGACCCCGCGGTCCAGCTCGAGCTCGTGCGGCTCGCGGGCCGGCTGCGCCTGCTGGGGGCGACCGAAGCCGTGGGCAAGCTGCTCGAGACGGGGGGCCGGGCGGTCAAGCTGGCGGTGGTCGAGGCCCTGATGGCGATCGCGTCGCCGTCGGCGGTCCGGTTCCTCGAGCGCGGCATCGACGATCCGGAGCGCGACGTGCGGGTGACGTGCGTGAAGTTCCTGGGGTTCCGGGGTCACCGCAATGCCTTCCCGCGCATCGAAGCCGCGGTCGTCGGCGGGAAGCTGCGCGGCACCGACCTGACCGAGAAGATCGCGTTCTTCGAGGCGTACGGCGCCCTGGCGGGGGCGGTCGGGATCGCGCCCCTCGAGCGCATGCTGCTAGGACGGGGCGGCCTGCTCGCCCGGCGGGAGGATGCGGGGACGCGGGCGTGCGCGGCGATGGCGCTGGGCAAGATCCGCACGCCCGAGGCGCGCGCCGTGCTCGAGCAGGCGCTGCAGGACAAGGAAGCGTTGGTGCGCAACGCCGTGGGGCGTGCCCTGCGGGAGGGGAGCGCGTGAGCGACGTCACCGGCTCGGGGCGCCGGCTCTCGATCGCCGAGACGGTCCAGACGACCGATACGTTCCTGCGACACGCCGGACGCGAGTTCCTGGTCGTGCTGTACGCGACCCTCCGCTCGCTCAAGCTGTATCCGATCGAGAACGCGCAGGTCCAGAAGTCCCTCGACGACCTCGCCGCGTCGGCCCGTCATCTCCTCGACGTCGAGCGCGAGCTCGAGATCCGACTGCAGGGCGAGTTCATCTTCGTCAACTCGACGCGGCTGCGCCTCGATCTCGACAACTACGCGTCGTTCTCGCACATCCTGAGTGTCTTCCGACAGTGCGGCGTCGGGGCGGTGCGCATCGCGGAGGGCGTGGACCGGCGCCAGCTCGCGGTGTTCGTCTCCCTGCTGCTGTCGTTTGCCGCGACCGAGGCGACCCCCGGCAAGATCCACGACCTCGGGCAGAAGATGATCGAGGGTGGGGTCACGCTGATCGTGATCGAGCCTCCCGTCGAGACCGAGGAGAACCTCGAGGAGTCGGAGCGGCTGAAGGAGGCGGCGAAGCGCACCTACACGCAGGGGGTCGCCGTCACCCGCGAGGTGGTGAACAGTATCCGCATGGGCCGCACGGCGAACGTCAAGCGGGTGAAACGCGCGGTGCAGGCGATCGTCGACCAGGTGCTGAACAACGAGTCGTCGCTGATCGGGCTCACCACGATCCGCGACTACGACGAATACACGTTCACGCACTCGGTGAACGTCTGCATCTTCTCGATCGCGCTGGGCCGCAAGCTCGGGCTCACCAAGCTGCAGCTCTACGATCTCGGGATGGCGGCGCTGTTCCACGACGTCGGCAAGTCGCGGGTGCCGCTCGAGGTGCTGAACAAGGAAGGCGGGCTGACCGAGGAAGAGTGGCGCATCATGCAGGCGCACCCCTGGCTCGGCGTGCTCACCCTCTTCGGGCTGCGCGGATACGGGGAGATCCCGTACCGCGGCATGATCGCGGCCTACGAGCACCACATGAAGTGCGATCTGACGGGCTACCCCAAGTCCGTCCGCTCGCGCGAGCTGTCGATTTTCTCCAAGATCATCGCGGTCGCCGACGGGTTCGATGCCGCGACCACCCGGCGCTCCTACCAGACCGTTCCGATCCAGCCCGACCTGGTGCTGAAGGAGATGTGGGGGAATCCGCGGCGCGGGCTCGATCCCGTGATCGTGAAGGCGTTCATCAACCTCACCGGGATCTACCCGGTCGGCACCTGCGTCATCCTCGACACCTACGAGATCGGCCTGGTGGCCCAGGCCAGCGCGGACGTCACGCAGCTGCACCGGCCGCACGTCCGCATCGTGCTGGGCGCCGACGGCACGCCGCTCGCGACGCCTGTCCTCGCGGACCTGGGGCAGCGTGATGCGAACGGCAACTACCCCCGGACCATCGTCAAGGTCACCGATCCCAAGAAATACGGAATCAACGTCGGCGATCACTTTGTCTGAGGCGGGGATCGCGGCGCGCTGGCGGGTGATCGCCGGCGCGGGGCGGGCGGCGCTGATCCCGTTCTTCACGGCGGGCTACCCCTCCCGCGCGGTTTCGCTCGCGGCCCTGCGCGGCGCGGCGGACGCGGGTGCGGATCTGGTCGAGGTCGGTGTCCCCTTCTCGGACCCGCTGGCCGACGGCCCGACCATCCAGGGCGCGACGCACGCCGCGCTGGAGGGTGGCATGACGGCCGCCGGCGTGCTGGCGCTGGTGCACGACGCGGCCCTGGCGATCCCCGTGGTCCTGATGACCTATCTCAATCCGGTGCTCGCGTACGGGGCGCGCCGCTTCGCCGGCGACGCGCGGGCGGCCGGGGCGGCGGGCGTCCTGCTCACCGACGCGCCCGCCGGCGCGGACCCCGACACCGAGGCGGCGATCGGGGAGGCCGGCCTGGACCTGATTCGTCTCGTCGCGCCGACGACGGCGGAGGCGCGGCTCGGCGACGCGGTCCGCGGCGGGAGCGGGTTCGTGTACCTGATCACGCACCTCGGGGTCACGGGCGTGCGCGACGCGGTGCCGGCGGACCTCGCCGCCCAGGTGGCGCGTGTCCGCCGGGTGACGGCGCTGCCGGTGGCCGCGGGCTTCGGCATCGGGACGGCGGCGCAGGCCGCCGCGGCGGCGCGCGTGGCCGACGGGGTCGTCGTGGGCAGCGCCATCGTGGAGCGGCTCGGCAAGGACGGCGTGGCAGGCGCGACGGCGCTGGTGCGCGAGCTCGCCGGGGCGGTGCACGAGGCCCGGGCATGACCTCGGCCCGCGTGGTCACCCTCTACGGCCGTGTGCTCACCTTCGCCGGCCCGCTGCTCACGGTCGCCGCCCTCGCCGCCGATCCGCGCTGGGTGGGCCGGTGGCGCGAGATCGCGGTGCTGGGCGCCGCCGGCGTCGCGCTGCGCGGTGCGTCCATCCCGCTGAGCAAGTACTCGTACCTCACCCAGACGGGCGTCATCGCGCTCTCCGGGGCGCTGCTCGTCGGCGTGCCGGCGACGATCGTCGCGCTCCTCGTAGCGGTGTTCGGAGCCGATTGGATATGGCGGCACAAGCCCTTGGGCGTCGCGGCGGTGAACGCGGGGCGCGAGATCCTCGCGCTCGTCGCGGCCTTCGGTGTGTACGCGAGCGTCCTGCGCGCGGCCGGGGTCACGACGCCGGGCTTCCACGTCGAGATGATCCCTGCGCTGTTCTTCCTGGCGCTCGGGTACTTCGTCGTGGGCCGCCTGCTGTTCTACTGCACGCTGCTGCTGCGCGGGAAGCTCGAGGCCGTGGAGGAGCTGTCGATCCTCCGCTACGAGTGCCTCACCTACTTCGCGACCCTGGTGGCCGCCGCGACCGTGACGGTCACGGTCCGCGTCGGGCCGCCCGTCACGTGGATGTTCGTGGGATCGGCCCTCGTCGGGCTGGGGCTCCTGTTCAAGCGATTCGTGGAGGAGGCCATCACCGCGGAGGAACGGAACAAGGTCCATGCGATGGAGTCGGTGATCACGAGCGACATGGGTCTCACCGACGCGTTCGAGCGGATCGAGCGGCTGGCGCACCGGCTGGTGGACTGGAACGACTTCCGCATCTACCGCGTGGTGGACGGACACGCGGAGCTGGCGTACCGCAGCGCCGCCGGAGGCGCCGGCCGCGGCGAGCCCTCGGCCGACACGGAGGCCCTGCGGACGGTCGTGGTGCGGACGGGGGAGACGGTGGTGATCGACGACGTGAGCCGCGACCGACGGATCGCCGACGCCCCGCCGACCGTGCAGTCGATGGTGCTCGTGCCGCTGCGCTTCGGCGATCGCATCGTGGGGACGCTCGAGCTCGAGCACCACAAGCGCCACTCCTATCGGCGAGCGGACGTCCTGATGGTGACGTCGCTCGCGGGTCAGCTGGCGACGGCCATCCACATCACCGAGCTGCGGCGGCCGCTGGTCGAGACGGTGGCGCGCCTGGGCGAACAGCTCGCCACCATGACCCGGACCGCCGCGGCGCTGCGCGAGGTGACGGCCGCGGTCGCCGCCGCGACGGTCGAGATCCGCGCGGGCGCCTCTGCCGAGGTGGCGGAGGTCCGGAGCGGCCTCGAGGCGACCGCGCATCTGGCCGATCTGGCCCGCCGGGTGTCGGTGGACGGCGTCGAGGCGGCGACCGTGTCGGCGGAGGCGAGCGCGGTGGCGGAGCGTCACCGCGACCAGGTGCGGGACGCGCTCGACCGGCTGGTCGCGCTCAAGACGTTCGTCGGGGAGGCGTCGCACCAGGTACAGGGCCTCGGGCGGGTGGGCCGGCGGATCACGGGGTTCATTGCGTCGATCCGCGAGCTGGCCGACATGACCGACCTGGTCGCACTCAATGCGGCCATCGAGGCCGCGCGCGCGGGGCGCTACGGGAAGGGGTTCGCGGCCGTCGCGAGCGAGGTCCGCCGCCTGGCCGAGCAGAGCGCCGGCGCGGCGTCGGAGGCGGGCGACCTGGTGGAGGAGGTGCATCGGACGGTCGGCGATGTCGTGGAGCAGATGCGTCGCGGCCAGGTCTCGGTCGGCGGCGTGGAGGATCTGTCCGCGGGGGCGCTCGCGGCCCTCGACGGCATCGTGGCGGCGACCGGTGCGGCCACGACGCACGCCCGCCGCATCGCCGCGTCGGCGGAGGAGCAGGGGACCGCCTTCGCCGGGCTGCGCTCGCGCATGGACGCGGTGGCGGGGATCGCGGGGAAGACCCAGGCCGAGGCGACCGACGTGGCGTCGCGCGCCGACGAGGCGACCCGGGGTCTGGCCGAGCTGGAGCGGGCCACCCGGGAGCTCGAACAGGTCGCCGCGATGCTGCGCGATCTCACCCGCAGCTTTGCGGGCGTCGCGCAGCCCGTGTAGCATTCACCGCGTGCGCGCGCGCGAACGGGCCTGGGTGGCCCTCGGCTCGAACCTCGGCGATCGGGAGGCCCACCTCGCGTTCGCCCGGGCGCGGCTCGCCCGGCTCCCCGAGAGCCGCGTGCTCGCCGTGTCGCGGATCGAGGAGACGCAGGCGCTGGGCCCCGGTCCCCAGGATCCGTATCTGAACCAGATGGTGCTGCTCGAGACCGGCCTCGAGCCCGGCGCGCTGCTCGCGGGGTGCCGGGCGATCGAGGACGCGCGCGGGCGCGAACGGCGCGAGCGCTGGGGGCCGCGGACGCTGGACCTCGACATCGTGCGCTTCGGCGATCGCACGGTCCGGGAGCCGGGGCTGGTGGTGCCGCATCCCGAACTCCCGCGGCGCGACTTCTGGCAGCGCGAGCTCGCCGAGATCGATCGACTGGTGCCGGCCCATGGCTGAGACCCCTCGCCCGGTCACGACGCTCGACCTTCTGAAGAAGAAGGAGCGGCACGAGCCCATCGTGATGCTCACCTGCTACGATGCGCTCTTCGCCCGGCTGCTCGAGGAGAGCGGTGTCGACATCCTGCTGGTCGGGGACTCGGTGAACCAAGTGCTCGCCGGCGCGGCGACGACCCTGTCGGCCACGCTCGACCAGATGATCTACCACACCACGATGGTGCGCCGCGGGTCCGAGCGGGCGCTGGTGATCTGCGACCTGCCGTTTCTCACTTATCAGATCTCCCGCGAGGACGCGCTGCGCAACGCGGGACGCGTGATGCAGCAGAGCGGCTGCCACGGGGTGAAGCTCGAGGGTGGGCAGCCCGTCGCCCCGATCGTCCGCGCCCTGGTCGACGTCGGCATCCCGGTGATGGGACACCTCGGCCTCACGCCGCAGTCGGTGCACGCGCTGGGGGGGTACCGCGTCCAGGGACGCGACGAGCAGTCGGCCGAGCGCCTCCGGGCCGATGCGCGGGCGCTCGAGGACGCCGGCGCGTTCGCCATCGTGCTCGAGCTGGTGCCGGCGCCCCTCGCGGCCGAGGTGACCCGTTCGGTCACCATCCCCACGATCGGTATCGGCGCGGGACCGTCGTGCGACGGCCAGGTGCTGGTGCTCCCGGACATGCTCGGGCTCAACGACCGGTTCTCGCCCAAGTTCCTCAAGCGGTACGCGGCGATGGCGGACGAGGTCCGCACGGCGGTGCGGGCGTACGCCTCGGACGTGCGCGAGGGGCGGTACCCCGGGCCCGATCACTCCTTCCCGGCCTGACCGCGGGATGCAGGAGCTGACCGACCCGCGCGCCATGCGGGCCTGGAGCCGGACGACGCGCCGCGCCGGTGCGCGACTGGCCTTCGTGCCGACCATGGGCGCCCTGCACGAGGGTCATCTGCGGCTCGTGGACCGGGCGCGCGAGTGCGCGGACCAGGTCGTCGTGTCGGTGTTCGTCAACCCGCTCCAGTTCGGGCCGCAGGAGGACTTGGCGAGCTACCCGCGCGACCTCGCGCGGGACCGCGCGCGCGCGGCCGCGCGCGGCGCCGACGCGCTGTTCGCGCCGGCGGCCGACACGATGTACCCCGTCGTGCCGCTGGTGCGCGTCGCGCCGGGACCGATGGCCGAGGCGTTCGAGGGCGCGGTGCGACCGGGCCACTTCGCCGGCGTGCTCACGGTCGTTGCCAAGCTGTTCCACGCGGTCGAGCCCGACGTGGCCGTCTTCGGGCGCAAGGACTTCCAGCAGGCAATGCTGGTGCGGCGCATGGTCGCGGACCTCGATTTCCCGCTGCAGGTCGAGGTGGCGCCCACGGTGCGCGAGCTCGACGGGCTCGCGCTCTCGTCCCGCAACGCGTACCTGAAGGGGGACGAGCGACGGTCCGCGCTCGCGCTGTCCCGCGCGCTGCGGGCGGTCGAGCAGGCGTGGCGCGCGGGCCAGGCCGACCCCGCCGCCCTGGTGCGCCGCGGTCTCGAGGTCCTGAGCGTCCCCGGCGTCACGCCCGACTACCTCGCCCTGGTGGACGACGAGCTCCGGCCGGTCGAGCGGGCGGACGCCCGCACCGTCGTGATCACGGCCGCGCGGCTGGGCCGGACCCGCCTGTTGGACAACGCCGCGCTGGGTGAAGGCGTGGCCGGGGACCCGGTCGCGGGCGCGGCGTGAGTCTGCCGCCGTGGGCGCAGGCGGGCCCGGAACGGCGCGCGCACGTCGCGCGCGTGGCCGCGCTGCTCGAGGAATGGGCAGGGGCGATGGGCGTGGACCGGACGGAGCGAGCGCGGTGGGCGCGTGCGGCATGGCTCCACGACGCGCTGCGGGATGCCCCGGGGGAGGACGAGCTCGCGCACGGGCCGGCGGCCGCCGCGCGCGCGGCCGCCGAAGGCGAAACCGACGCGGGCGTGCTCGACGCCGTGCGCCATCACTCGGTGGGCTGGGCGCCATGGGACCAGGTCGGGCGGATGCTCTACCTCGCCGACTATCTCGAGCCCGGCCGTCGGCACGATACCGACGAGCGCCGCGCCCTCGCCGCTCGCGTGCCGGCGGACCCGGTGGGCGTGCTGCGGGAGGTGGTGCGGCGGCGCATCGAGCGCACCCTCCGGTCGGGCTGGGCGCTGCGTCCCGAGACGGTCGCGTTCTGGAACTCGCTCGCGCCGCGGGGTGAACGAGCCGGCGCGGCTACGGCGGCGCGCCCGGAGGACGCGTGAGGCCCGGGGGGGCGATCGTCGCGGTCGCGCTCGCCCTGGGGGCCGTGGGGTGCCGCGGAGACGGGCGCGGCGCTCACGCGTTCGCGATCCCGGGGGAGCGGGGGACGCGGGTCGCCGTCGAGGTGCTCAACGCCAGCGGCCGCCCCGGCCTCGCGCGCGCGGGAACGCGCGTCCTGCGCCGGGCCGGGATCGACGTGGTCCACTTCGGGAACGCGCCCGGCGGTGCCCCGGCCCGCGACTCGACCCGCATCCTCCTGCGCCGGGGCGACGTGGCGGCGGCGCACCGGGTGCGGGACGCGCTCGGCGTGGGGACGATCGTGCCGGCGGCGGATGCGGAGCTGCTACTCGACGTGAGCGTGCTGCTCGGGAGCGACTTCGTTCCGCCCCGAGAGCTCCACCCGTAGCTGGCCGCAGGCGGCGCTGATGTCGAGGCCGCGGCTGCGGCGCAGCACCGCCTCGACGCCGTGCCCCCGCAGCCGCCGCTCGAACGCCAGCATCTGGGCCCGGGGGCTGGGTTCGAGCCCGGGTGCGCCCCCGGGGTGCAGGGGCAGGAGGTTCACCATCGCACCCAGCGGCCGGGCGATGCGCGCCAGCGCGTCGGCGGCCTCGAGCGAGTCGTTCCGTCCGGCGATCAGCACGTACTCGAGCGTCACGCGGCGACGGAACCGCTCCAGCGCAACGACGAGATCGGGGAGGTGGTACTTCTTCTCGATCGGCATCAGCTCGTGTCGCAGCGCCGACGTCGGTGCGTGGAGCGAGACCGCGAGACGGAACTGCTCTGGCCGCTCGGCGAACCGAGCGAGTGCCGGCAGGATGCCGACCGTCGAGAGCGTGATGTGGCGCGCGCCGATCCCGAATCCGTCCGGGTGATTGAGGATGGTGAGGGCAACGTCGACCGCCTCCCAGTTGAGGAGCGGTTCGCCCATCCCCATGAAGACGATGTTGGACGGCTTGTGCGCCGGGTCGGCGAGGACGATCTCGCGGACCTGGCCCGTGATCTCCGCCGGCGTCAGCTGGCGGCGGAATCCCATGCGCCCCGTCGCGCAGAACACGCAGCCCAGCGCGCAGCCGACCTGCGACGAGATACACAGCGTGCGGCGGCGTCCCTCGGGGATCAGGACCGATTCGATCGCCTCTCCGTCCGCGAGCCGCCACAGGAACTTCTCAGTGCCGTCCCGCGAAACCTGATGGGCGACGGGGGAGAGCCGGACGAGGGGCCAGCGCGCGTCGAGCGCGCGTCGCAGCGCGGCGGGCAGATCGGTGGCCGCGTCCCACGCGCCGATCGGGCGCTGCCACAGCCGCGGCAGCAGCTGGCGCAGGCGATAGGCCGGGTGCCCCTCGGCGGCGAGCCACTCGCCCAGCGCCACGCGGGTCGCGGCGGGGGGCAGACTCAGGATATCGGTGGCGGGCGGCGCCCTCACGGGAAGCTCACGTCCAGGCCGACGCGGAACGCGGGCCCCAGCCCGGCGGCGCCCGGGTTCGCCGCGACCGCGAGGCGGTAGTCCGAGACCTGGAACCCGATGGCCGCGACCGGCTGCCATCCCCCGGCCGCGTACCCCCCCTCGTAGCTCGCCAGCAGGTCCACGGTGACGACGTGCCCCAGCGCGAACCCGACGCCGACGTGCTGGTCGGCCGTGAAGCCGTGCGCGACGGCGGTCCCGTACCGCGCCTGCACGCTCGCTTCCGGCGCACCGTCCCACGGCACGCCGCGCCACGCCAGAACCTCCACGCCCAGATACACGTCCTGGGCCGGGTCCGCGGCGTCGAGCCGGCTGAAGAAATGGGTGGCACCCGCTACGCGCACGCGCGATCCGATGGGCACCGCGGCGCCGAGGTCGAGCGTCCAGCGCCCCTGGTCGTCCTCGTCGAGCGCCGTGCCGTGGCGTGCGGCGGTGGCACCGAGCGTCGCCCGGCCCACCGCGCGCGCCCAGGTCACGCCGACGACGCGGGTGTGGTACGCGATGACGCCGGGGTCGGGGATCGGGCTGGTGGACGTCCGGACGAGATCGCTGATCTGCATCTGGCCGTACAGGACCCCCACGGCGCCAATCGGTCCCAGTCGCGCGCGCGCCGCCGCTACCACACCCGTCGCGCCGATCGCCGTGGCGCCCTGCACGCCGTCGAGGGCCACGGCGAGCCGGGCGGGGGCCGGCTGCGCCGGATTCCAGAACACGGCCGCCGTCCCCTGCGCCAGCGCAGGGGGGACGGCCAGGGTCTGCCCCGCGACCCGCCACAGCGCGGTGCCGGCATCCCCCTGCGCCGTCACCAGGCGGGGGGTCGCGAGAACCAGGGCGAGGAAGCGGCGTGGGATCATGGTCTGCCGCGGCGTGGCGCGACCCGTTCAAGTTAACTATCTTCAACCGTTTACGACACTTGGGCGACCCTGGTGCGGCTGTCGGACGTCCTCACCCCCGATCACATCCGCATCCCCCTCGCCGCGACGACGAAGGGGGGGGTCCTGCGCGAGCTGGTGGCCGCGGCCGTCGCGGGCAACGGCCACGCCGCCGAGGAGGTGCTCGGGGCGGTGCTGCAGCGGGAACGGGAGTTCCCGACCGGGATCGGATACGGGGTGGCGGTGCCGCACGGTCGCACGCCGGCCCTGAACGGGCTGGTCACGGTGGCGGGCACCACCCCCGCGCCGGTGCCCTACGAGACGGTGGACGGGGAGCCCGTGCGGCTCTTCTTCCTGCTGGCGGGTCCCGAGTCGACGGCGGGCGAGCACGTGAAGGTGCTGGGCCGCATTTCGCGGCTGGTCCGGCGCGAGCCGGTCCGGTCGCGGCTGCTGGCGGCGCGGACGCCGGAGGAGTTCCATCGGGTGCTGTGTGACGCGGAGGTCGGGTAGCATCGTGAGCGAAACGAGCTGGCGCACGCACCGGTGCGGTGCGCTGCGGGCGGAACACGCGGGATCGCGGGTGAAACTGGCCGGCTGGGTGCATCGCCGCCGGGACCTGGGCGGCATCGTCTTCGTGGACCTGCGGGACCGCGACGGCCTGGTGCAGGTCGCGGTGGGCCCGGCCTGGTCGCCGACCGACGTGGTGGAGCGGGCTGGGGCGCTCTCACCCGAGTCGGTCGTAGTGGTCGAGGGCGACGTCGTCCTGCGGCCGGCGGCGGCGCGCAACGCGGAGATGGCGACGGGTGACGTGGAGGTACACGCCACCGCGCTCGCGGTCGTCGGGCCGGCGGAGGTTCCCGCGATCCCCGTGGCCCGAGGCAAGACCGAAGAGCTGCCGTCCGAGGAGCTGCGGCTCAGGTACCGCCACCTGGATCTGCGCCGGCCCGAGATGCAGGCGAACCTGGTCTTGCGCCACCGCCTGTTGCAGCGCTCGCGCCGGACGCTGACCGAGCTGGGGTTCCTCGAGATCGAGACACCGATCCTCACCAAGCCCACGCCGGAAGGGGCGCGGGATTACCTGGTGCCGTCGCGCGTGCACGCGGGAGAGTTCTACGCGCTGCCGCAGTCCCCGCAGATCTACAAGCAGCTGTTGATGGTGTCCGGGTTCGACCGGTACTTCCAGGTGGCGCGCTGCTTCCGGGACGAGGACCTGCGCAACGACCGGCAGCCGGAGTTCACGCAGATCGATCTCGAGGCGTCGTTCGTGAGTCAGGAGGACGTGCTCGGCTTCGTCGAGGCGCTGCTGATCGCCCTGTGGGACGAAGCGGGGTACCGCGTCGAGTCCCCGTTCCCCCGCCTCACCTATCGCGATGCGATGGAGCGATACGGCAGCGACAAGCCTGACCTCCGGTACGGGCTCGAGCTCCGCGACTGGACGGGGCCGGTGGGGGCGCTCGGCATTCCGTTCATCCAGCAGGCGCTGGGTGACGGGGCGCGCGTGCGCGGCATCGCCGTGCCCGGAGGAGCGGTGCTGTCCCGCAAGGACGCCGACGGGCTCGCCGATGCGGCGAAGCAGCTCGGGGGCGGACTGGCGTGGGTGAAGCGGCAGGGGGACCAGGTCGCGGGCTCGCTCGGCAAGCACTTCACCGTGGCCGGCCTCGGGGCCCTCGGCGTCGGGGACGGCGACGCGGCGCTGATCGCGGTGGGCAAGGACCGCGTGACGTCGCCGGTGCTGGACCGCGCCCGGCGAGACGTGATCGCGCGCCTGGCGGTGGCCCCGGCCCGGCCGCACGCCCTCGGCTGGATCGTCGATTTCCCGCTGTTCGAGCCGGACCCCGAGACGGGACACCCCGTGTTCGCGCACCACCCGTTCACGGCCCCGCATCCGGATGACGTGGCGCGGCTCGAAAGCGATCCGTTCGGCTGCCGCGCCCTGCACTACGACGCGGTGTACAACGGCAACGAGCTCGGCTCGGGGTCGATCCGCATCACCGACCCCGCGGTGCAGCGGCTCGTGTTCCGGCATCTGGGACTCGGGCCGGAGGCGATCGAGGCGCGGTTCGGGTTCCTGCTGCGCGCGCTGGCGGCGGGCGCGCCGCCGCACGGCGGGTTCGCGGTGGGCTTCGACCGGATGGTGATGCTGCTGAGCGGCGCGGCGTCGCTGCGCGACGTGATCGCGTTCCCGAAGACCACGGCCGCCCGGGCGCTGTTCGAGGGCGCGCCGACGCCTGCCGACGCGGGAGACCTGGCCGCGCTGCACCTGCGGGTGACGCCATGACGGCCGAGCTGACCCAGCGGATCTCCGCGGAGGGGGTGGATCCGCTCGCGCTCGCGGGAGTGAACGACGCCAACCTGATCGAGCTGGCGCGGCGTCTGGGCGTGCGGGTGTCGCTACGCGGCGACGTGCTGGCGCTCTCCGGTCCTGGTGAGGCGGTGGAGCGGGCGGTGCCCGTGGCCCGCGCGCTGGTGGACCTGGCGCGGATGGGCGACGCGCTCGACGTCCACGACGTCGAGCGACTCATCGGGGACGCCACTCACGGGGCGGCCGGCGGAGGCACGGAGGGGGAGACGCGGATCATCTTGCCGGGACTGCGCCGCGTGATCCAGGCCAAGACGGCGGGCCAGCGCGAGTACCTCGAATCCATCCTGCAGAACGAGATCGTGGTGGGGATCGGTCCCGCCGGCACCGGCAAGACGTATCTGGCGGTGGCGTGCGCGATCGACGCGCTCGCCCGCAAGCGCGTGCGGCGGATCGTGCTCGCGCGGCCGGCGGTCGAGGCGGGCGAGAGTCTCGGGTTCCTCCCCGGGGACCTGCACGAGAAGGTCGATCCCTATCTGCGGCCGCTGTACGATGCGCTCGAGGACATGATGCCGCGTGACCGGGTGCAGAAGGCGATCGACAGTCGCATCATCGAGATCGCGCCGCTGGCCTACATGCGCGGGCGCACCCTGGCGGACGCCTTTGTGATCCTCGACGAGGCGCAGAACGCCACCGGGATGCAGATGAAGATGTTCCTCACGCGGCTGGGCGTGAACTCGCGCGCGGTGATCACCGGCGACAAGACGCAGGTCGACCTCGCCAGTCGCGAGGACTCGGGGCTGCTGCAGATCGAGCGCATCCTGCCCGGGATCGAGGGGATCGGGTTCTGCTACCTCCAGGAGACGGACGTGGTCCGGCATCGGCTGGTGCGGGACATCATCCGGGCGTATGCCGAGGACGCGCAGGGCTGAGATGACCGCAGCGATCCTGCGCCGGATCGGGTTCCATGCCGCGCGGTGGGTCTGGGTCCTCGGCCTCGCCGCGGTGACCGTGGCGGCCTTCCCGCGGGGAGGCTCCGACGTGGCGCCGTCCCTCGCCGCAGGGGACGTGGCTGACCGCGATGTCGTCGCGCCGTTCAGCTTCGTCGTCAACAAGTCCGACGACGAGGTGGCCCGCGAGGCGGAGGAGCTCGCTCGCTCGGCGCGGCCGATCTACCAGTTCGAGGAGCGGGCGTTCGACAGCGCGGCCGCCGCCCTGCGGGCCTTCTTCGCGGCCAGCGCCGCGGCGTCCGCGCGGGGCCCCGACGCGCTGCGGGACGTGGCGCGGGCGCACGGCCTCGAGCTGTCCGGTCCCGAAGCGGAGTACCTCGCGCGCGCGAGCCGTCGCGAGGCCGTGGACAGCGCCCTCACCGCGCTGCTGGAGCAGACGCTGGCCGCCGGCGTGACGCCGCCGGGCGCGATGCAGGCCGAGCAGGCATCGGAGGTCATCGTACGACGGCGCGGCGCGGAAACGGCGGTCCGCCGGGAGTCGGTGGTAGGGTACGCGCAGTATCTCGAGCGGGCCCGCGCGATCCACCCCGACCGCAGCTCGAGCGTGGGCGACGCCACCTATCTCAAGCTCGTGGGGCACTTCTTCCGCCCCACGCTGCGGTACGACCAGGTCGCGAGCGAGCGGCGGCGCGACGAACTCCGCCGCAGTGTGGACCGCAGCAAGTACGTGGTGCGGACCGGCGACCGGATCGTGGGGGCGCACCAGATCGTCACCCGGGAGCAGGCGGAGCGGCTCGCGGCGCTGCACCAGGAGCTGGTGCGCCGCGGCGCCGCCACCAGCCGCTCGCTCGGTGGGCTCGTCGGGCCGCTGGTCCAGACAGCGCTTCTGTTCAGCATCTTCTGGGTGCTGATGCTGTTCTACCGGCGCGAGACCTACGTGGAAGTGCGGCAGGTCGGGACCATCGCTGTGCTGTTCGCACTGGTGGTGGTGGGTGCGGCGGCCGTGGCGCGTGCCCTGCCCGGACACCCCGAGCTGATCCCGCTGCCGTTCGCCGCGGTGATGCTCACCGTGCTGTTCAACGGCCGCGTGTCGATGATCGCGGCGCTGATCCTGTCGTTCGTCATCGGCATCCAGCCCGCGTTCCACGACACACCGGCGCTCTTTCTCTGCGCGGTCGGCGGGGTGACCGCCGCGCTGTCGGTCCGCGCGCTCCGCCGGCGCACCCAGCTCTACCTCGCGGTGCTGGTGGTCGGCGTGGGATACCTCGTGGCGGCGCTGGTGCTCGGGCTGACCGGCGACTGGTCCCTGCGGACGGTCGGCGGGCTCGCGGTCCTCGGCGTGGTCAACGGCATCGTGTCCACCGCCCTCGCGCTCTGGCTGCTGCCGATGCCCGAGGCGGTCACCCGGATCACGACGGACCTCACCCTGCTCGAGCTGTCGGACCAGAGCCACCCACTGCTGCGCCGTCTGTCCCTCGAGGCCCCCGGCACGTACGCCCACAGCATCGCGATGGCCAACCTGGTGGAGCCGGCGTGCACTCGCGTCGGCGCCAACGGCCTGCTCGCCCGGGTGGGCTGCTACTTCCACGACGTGGGCAAGCTCGGGAATCCGCAGTTCTTCGTCGAGAACCAGACGCGGGCCAATCCGCACGACCGCCTGCCGGCCCACCGCTCGGCGGAGATCATCAAGGCGCACGTCACCGACGGCATCCGCCTCGCCGAAGAGGCCCGGCTGCCGGCGGTGGTGCGCGCGTTCATCCCCGAGCACCACGGCACGGCGGAGATCGCGTACTTCCTCGACCGCGCACGGCGCTCGGGGGAGACGGGCGCGCGCAGCGGGACGTACCGCTATCCGGGGCCCCGGCCGCGATCGGTCGAGACCGCCATCGCGATGCTCGCCGACTCGGTGGAAGCGTCCCTGCGCGTGCTCGAGGACCTCACCCCCGAGCGGATCGCGGAGGCGATCAGCCACATCGTCCGCACCAAGCTCACCTCGGGCCAGCTCGACGAGGCGCCGATCACCCTGCAGCAGATCGAGCTGGTCAAGGAGGAGTTCCAGCGTTCGCTCACGGGGATGTACCACAACCGCATCGACTATCCGGAGTCCGGTGGCGGCATCTCGTCGAGCTGGCAGGCGGGACGCGCGGCGCGCCCGTCGGCCGGCCTCTGAGCGGCTCGCCCGCATGGCCGCGCGCGTCCTGGCATGGGAGGGCGCGCGCGGTGCGTGCGTGGAGATCACACTGCTCGACGCGGCGGCCATGCGGCGCCTCAATCGCCGCGCGACGGGTCGGCGCGGCCTCACCGACGTGATCGCGTACGCGCTCCCGGTCGCCGGCGGGCTCGTCGGCGACGTCTACATCTGCCCGGAGGCCGCCGCGCGGTGGGTGGCGCGCACCGCGCCCGGCGCGAGATCCCTGTTCGAGGAGCTGGTGCGCCTCACCGTCCACGGCACACTGCACGTGCTGGGGTACGACCACCCCGAAGGCCCCGCGCGCATGCGGTCGGCCATGTGGCGGCGACAGGAGGGGTACATGCGCCGGCTCCTCGACACGCGGGGCGGGCGCTGATGCTCCGGAGTCTGGCGGACTGGCTGGCGCTGATGGCGCCGCTCGCCGTGGCGGCCGCCGCCCTGGTGTGGGCGGGCCTGCTGGCCTTCGCGGAGGAGGCCAGCCTGGCCGACACGCTGCGTGCCCTGGGCGAAGCGCCCGGGCCGGGCGGGGGTCGCTTCGAGCTGCACCGCGCATTGCACCTCGGACGCCTCGCCCTGCTCGTGCTCGGGACGGTCGCGGCGATGGGGGCCGTGGACCTCACCGGCCGCAGCGCGCCCGGAGGGGTCGCGCTGCTCCTGGTCACCACGCTGTTCGTGTTCGTGGTCGGGGACACGGTCCCGCGGGCCGCCGCCCGGCTCGCGCCCGAGCTCGCCGACGCCGCCCTGCGGGCGGCGCGCCGCACGCTGTGGCCGTTCTGGCCGCTCGCCTGGGCGCTCGACGCCATCGACCGCCGGATCGCCGGCGTGGCGCCCCAGGGGCCGGTGCTGCATCCGGCCCTCGGCGCGGCGCAGCGCGACATGCTGCTCGGGGTGTTCACCCTGGCCGACACCACCGTGGACGAGGTGATGACGTCCCGACTCGACATGTCGGCCGTGGACCTGTCCGCCTCGGCGGAGGAGGTGCTCGACGAGGTCCGGCGTCACGAGCACACCCGTCTCCCGGTGTACGACGGCACGCCCGACAGCATCGTCGGGGTACTGTTCGTGAAGGACCTGGTGTCCTACGCCATGGGGACGGCGGATCCCGGGCACCGCTGGCAGGACCTGATCCGGCCGACCCAGTACGTGCCGGAGACCAAGACGCTCGACCACCAGTTGCGCGACTTCCAGCGCGGACCCGCGCACCTCGCCGTGGTCGTGGACGAGTATGGCGGGACGTCGGGGCTCGTCACGCTGGAGGACATCCTGGAGGAGATCGTCGGCGAGATCCGGGACGAGCGGGATGCGACGGCGGAGCCGGCGATCCGGGAAGAGCACGGGCGGTACCTGGTGGACGGGCGCGTGACGCTCGACGACCTCTCTCATGCCATTGGCCACGCGTTCACGCACCCGGACGTGAGTACCGTGGGCGGGCTCGTGTACTCGACCCTGGGGCGCGTGCCCCGCGCGGGCGACGAGCTGCGGCTGGACGGGTTCCGTGTCGTGGTCGAGCGCGTGGACCGCCGCCGCGTCTCGCGCGTGAGCTTCGAGCGCGCATGATCACCATCGGCCTGATCGGGGTGCTGGGCCTGGTGCTCGCCATCCTCGCCGCCTCGGTCGGCGTCGCGGCGGCGACGGTCAGCCAGCTCGAGCTGACGCGCTGGGTGCAGTACCGGCTGCGCGGCGCGGACGTGGCCGCCCAGCTGCGCGGCAACCCGGGCCGCGTGGTCGCGACGGCCAACGCGCTCACCACGCTCGGCCTGGTCCTGGCCGCCGGGTCGCTGCCGGCCGCCACGGCGCTCAGCGCGCCCGGCGCCCTGGGCGTCGGGGTCGCGCTCGTGGCGATCCCGGTCTTCCTCGCCTGCGCCTATCTGGTACCGCGGGTAGCGGGACGACGCTGGGCCGAGCCGCTCGCGACCCGAGCCGTCCCGTGGATGGATCGCGCGGCCCGCTGGCTGGCGCCGCTGCTGCCGCACCGGGACGCGTCACCCGGGTCGGCCCTCGCGGCCATGCTGGCGGGATCGGAGACGCACGCGCTCACCACGGCGAATGAGCTCGCGCTCGTGTCGGGGGTGCTCGCGTTCACCGCCCGGCCGGTGCGCGACATCATGACCCCGCGGACGGAGATGGTCGCGATCCCGGAGGGGATGCCGGCGGGCGAAGCCGCGCACGTGTTCTCGCAGTCCGGCTACAGCCGCTATCCGGTGTATCGCGCGTCGCCGGACGACGTCGTCGGCGTGGTCCACGTATTCGACGTGCTGCGGCAGCAGCCCGAGGAGCCCGTCGCGGTGCGGCCGGCGCTGCTGGTGCCGGGGACCACGTCCTGCGGCGACGTGCTGCGCGAGATGCAGCGGGGCCACGGTCACCTCGCCGTGGTGCTCGACGAGTACGGCGGGACGGCGGGCGTCGTGACGTTCGAGGACCTGCTGGGGAGCCTGGTGACCGAGCTGTTCGAAGGTCCGGGCGCGGACACCGGCGAGCGGCCGGCGGGCGAGGCCATGGTGGAGCTCGCCGGGAGTGCGCCGGCCGAGGAGCTCGGCGAGCGATTCGGCGTGACGTTCGGCGCGCGGGACGTGCAGACGATCGGCGGTCTCCTGGCGCAGCGCCTGGGCCGCATCCCCCGTGGAGGGGAGCGGTTCCTGCTCGCGGGCCTCGAGTTCGACGTGCTCGACGCGAGCGCCACGCGGGTCGAGCGGGTCGCCGTGCGGCGCGGCCCGGCGCGGGTGATCCCACTGGACGGGGGGCACGGGACATGAGCTGGCGCCGGATCCGACGGTATCTGCTGACGGGGCTCGTGGTGCTGGCGCCGGTCGGCGCCACCGCGCTGATCCTCGCGTGGCTGTTCCGCACACTCGATGGGATCCTGGGCGACCCGCTGCGCCGCATCCTCGGCTGGAACGTGCCCGGGCTGGGCCTCCTGCTGCTGCTCTTCACGGTCCTCGTGCTCGGGTGGCTGGCCACCTACACGCTCGGCCACCAGCTGATCGCGGTGTGGAACCGTTTCCTCGCGCGCTTCCCGCTCACCGCGACCATCTACAACGCGTCCTCCCAGATCGTGCAGACGTTCGTGGGCGAGAAGCGCCGCATCTTCCTCCGGACCGTGCTCGTGCCGTTCCCGACCGATCACTCGTGGGCGCTGGGGTGGGTGACGGCGGAGAGCAGCCCCTTCGCCGAGGCGGTGCTGGGCGAGCCGTGCCTGCACGTGTTCATCGCGTCCACGCCCAATCCCACCACCGGCTGGGTCCTCGTGGTGCCGGCGAGCCGCACACGGGCGGTGGACCTGGATGTGGAGGAGGGGATGAAGCTGCTGCTGTCGGGAGGGGTGGTGCAGCCGCGGCAGGGCGGACCGGAGCCGGCGGGGGGTCTCGATCTCGAGTCGCTGCTGCGGCGGACGAACCCGTGACCGAGGGTCCCGACCTCCGGCTCGACGAGCTGCGCCGGCTGGCGGAAGGCGAGGACCTCACGGCGTTCGTGCGGCGGGCGGCGCTGGTGCATCCGTCCGATCTCGCCGACGTGCTGGCCGCGCTCGACTCGGCGACGCGCGTGCGGGCGGTGGCCGAGCTGCCGCCCGAGATCGCGTCCAGCGCCCTGGCCGAGATGGAGGAGGGCGAGCATCCGGAGGAGATCCTCCGCGCCGTCGGCCCCGACTACGCCGCCGAGCTGGTCGAGGAGCTGCCCACGGACGACGCGGCCGACATCGTGCGCGAGCTGCCCCCCGACGAGCGCGCGGCGGTGCTGGCCGAGGTGGAGGACCGCGCCGACGTCGAACGGCTCCTCACGTACGCGGAGGATTCGGCCGGCGGACTGATGACCACCGAGGTCGTGGCGGTCGATCAGGACGCGACGCTGGCGGAGGCGATCGCGGAGATCCGGCTGCAGAGCGGGGAGGGGGACGAGCCCTACCAGGTTTACGCCATCGATCGGGACCGGCGGCTGACGGGCACGATCCCGATCGCGCGTCTCGTGGTGTCGCCGCCCGACCGGCGCGTGCGGGACGTGATGACGCCGGCGCCGACGATGGTGCGTCCCGAGCAGGATCAGGAGCAGGTGGCGCGGCTGATGGCCCGCTACAACCTGGCCGCCGTGCCGGTGGTGGACCACGACGACCGGCTGCTCGGCCGGATCACCTTCGACGACGTGATCGACGTGGTGGAAGCCGAGACGACCGAGGACATCCTCAAGTTCGGCGGCGTGGACCCCGAGGAGGACGTGGCAGGCCCGTGGCAGAGCGCCGTGCGGCGCCGCCTGCCGTGGGTGTTCATCAACCTGCTCACGGCCTCCCTCGGGGCGACCGTCGTCTACCTGTTCCAGGGCACGCTGAGCCGGGTCGTGGTGCTCGCCGTGTGGATGCCGATCATCGCCGGCATGGGGGGCAACGCGGGCACGCAGGCGCTCGCGGTCACGGTCCGGCGGCTGGCCCTGCGGCAGGTCCCCCGGGGCCGCGCCCTGGCAGTGATCCGCAAGGAGATGCTGGTCGGCGCCGTGAACGGGCTGGCGGGCGGCCTGGTCGTGGCGGCGGTGGCGGGTCTGCTGGGCGAACGGCCCCTGCTGGGAGGGGTGGTCCTGCTCGCGATGTGGGCCAATCTCGCGGTGGGCGGGGCCGCCGGCGCGTTCATTCCGCTGCTGCTCGAGCGGGCGGGCGTGGACCCGGCCGTCGCCAGCTCGATCTTCGTCACCGCGTTCACCGACGTCTGCGGCTTCCTGCTGCTGCTCGGCCTCGGGGCGACCCTGCTGCTCTAGGCGGGCGCGGTTATCTTGGAGTCTGGCGCGACCTGAGACCATGCTGCAGCGCGTACTGGACGGCATCGACCGCGGCGACACCGCCGCCCTGGCACGGGCCATCAGCCTGGTGGAGAACCAGCGCGACGGGTTCGAGCGGGTGCTGTCGCACGTCCACGGCCGCGCCGGGCGGCACGGGAGCCGGCGCATCGGCATCACCGGCCCTCCGGGCGCCGGCAAGAGCACGCTCACCGAGCGCCTGGTCCAGCACTACCGTGCCGCTGGACTCACAGTCGCCGTGGTCGCCGTGGACCCGACCAGTCCGTACACCGGCGGCGCGCTGCTCGGTGATCGCATCCGGATGGAGTCGGTGAGCACCGATTCCGGCGTGTTCATTCGGTCGATGGCGACGCGGGGCTCGGTCGGCGGGCTGGCGCAGACCACCGAGGAGGTGGCCGACGTGCTGGACGCGTTCGGGTTCTCCCGCATCCTCATCGAGACGGTCGGGGTGGGCCAGACCGAGCTCGACATCGCCCGCACGGCGGAATCGACGGTCCTCGTGCTCGTCCCGGAGTCCGGCGACGGGATCCAGACGCTCAAGGCCGGCGTCATGGAAGCCGCGGACCTGTTCGTCGTGAACAAGGCGGACCGCGTCGGGGCGGACAAGCTGCGGCAGGAGATCGAGGTGATGCTCGGCATTCGCCGGGGGAACGCGTTCCGCCATGTGACGCCGCATCATCGCCCTTCCGCCTCAGCACCACACCGGGGCGGACCGGCGCGGACCGGAGCGGCCGCCGCTCCGAGGGACGAGGCCTGGGAGCCGCCCGTGCTGGCGACCGTGGCGGTGAAGGGCGAGGGGGTCGACGCGGTGGTCGCGACACTGGACCGGCATCACGCCTACCTCGAGGCGAGCGGCCGGCTGGAGGTGCACCGACGCGAGCGTTTGGCGGACCGCACCCGTGGCGCGGTGGAGCGGTCCTTGCGGCAGTGGGTCTGGACGGAGACGCCGGCCGCCGAGCTCCTGGCGCAGCGGCTGGACGACGTGACCGCCGGCCGCCGCAGTCCCTACGACGTGGCGGCCGAGATCCTGGACCAGGTGCGGACCGGAGTGGCCCGATGACGATCGACAGGAAGCCGGTGTACGGACCCGACGACCTCGCGGCGTTCGACCCGAACGGGCAACTCGGGGCGCCGGGCGCGTTCCCGTTCACACGCGGCATCCACCGGACGATGTACCGCGGGCGCCTCTGGACGATGCGTCAGTTCGCCGGGTTCGGTACCGCCGAGGACACCAACCGGCGCTACAAGTTCCTGCTCGAGCACGGCCAGACCGGGCTGTCGGTCGCGTTCGACTTCCCGACGCTGATGGGCTACGACTCCGACCATCCCCGAGCGGAGGGAGAGGTTGGCAAGTGCGGCGTGGCGATCTCCAGCCTCGCCGACATGGAGGACCTGTTCCGCGGCATCCCGCTGGACCAGGTCTCCACGTCGATGACGATCAACGGACCGGCGGCGATGCTGTTCTGCTTCTACATCGCCGCGGGCGAGCGGCAGGGCGTGTCGCCGGCCAAGCTCCGGGGGACGATCCAGAACGACATCCTCAAGGAGTACATGGCGCAGCACGCGTGGCTGTACCCCGTGGAGCCTGCGCTGAAGGTCATCGTCGACATCTTCGAATGGGCGCCGCGCACGGTGCCGCAGTGGAACACGATCTCCATCTCCGGCTACCACATCCGCGAGGCGGGGGCGACCGCGGCGCAGGAGCTCGCGTTCACGCTGGCCAACGGCTTCACCTACGTGGAGCGGGGCATCGCGCGCGGGTTGGACGTGGACGAGTTCGCGCCGCGACTGTCCTTCTTCTGGGACATCCACAACGACTTCTTCGAGGAGATCGCCAAGCTGCGGGCCGCGCGTCGCATCTGGGCCCGGCACCTGCGCGACCGCTACGGGGCGAAGGACAGTCGCTCCTGGACGATGCGGTTCCACTCGCAGACGGCCGGCGTGACGCTGACCGCGCAGCAGCCGCTGAACAACATCGTGCGGGTGGCCTACCAGGCGCTCGCGGCGGTGCTGGGCGGGACCCAGTCCCTGCACACCAACTCGCTGGACGAGACGCTGGCCCTGCCCACCGAGCAGTCGGTGCAGGTGGCGCTGCGCACGCAGCAGATCCTCGCGCACGAGACGGGGGTGCCGGCGGTGATCGATCCGCTGGGCGGCTCGTACTACGTCGAGGCGCTCACCGACCAGATGGAGCGGGAGGCGGAAGCGCTGTTCGCCGAGATCCAGTCGGTCGGCGGCGTCGTGCGGGGCATCGAGAGCGGCTGGTTCCAGCGCCAGATTGCCCGGTCGGCGGCCGAGTTCCAGCGGGAGGTCGAGGCCGGGCGCCGCGTGATCGTCGGTGTCAACGAGTTCCTCGCCGAGGAGGATCATCCGGTCGAGGTGCTCCGCGTCTCGAACGACGCGGAAGCGGGCCAGCGACGGCGCCTCGGGCGGCTCCGCGCCGAGCGGGATCAGCCGCTGGTGGAGCGGCGTCTGGAGGAGCTGCGTCAGGCCGCGATCGGCGAGCACAACGTGATGGAGCCGATGCTGAACTGTGCTCGCGCGTACTGTACCCTGTACGAGATCCGGCATGCGCTGGAAGGCGTCTACGGCGCCTACCGCGAGCCGGTCTTCTTCTGAGCCCATGACCCTGCCCATCGTCCTCAAGCCGGACGCCGTGCGCGACGCGGTCACCCGCCTCGCCACGGTGCAGCCTGGCGCCTATCGCGTGGTGTCGTGCTACCTCAAGATCGAACCCCGCGACAAGGCGGCCGGAAAGTACCTCATCAAGATGAAGAACCGGGTGCGGGTGACCCTCGAGGCCCTGGCCCGGGAGCCGCTCGAGCGTCCGGTGCGCGAGCAGGTGGCCGCCGACCTGAGCCGGGTCCTGCGTTACCTCGAGGAACCGGGTCGGCTGCCGCCGGCGCGCGGCATCGCGCTGTTCGCGTGCGAGCCGCTCGGCCTGTTCGAGGTGTTCGCACTGCCGCAGGTGCACCGCTCGCGGCTGGGCGTGACCGAGACCCCGCTGATCCGCGAGCTCGTCGCGCTCGAGGAGGAGGTGGGCACGATCGCTGTCGCCGCCTGTGACCGCATGGGCGCCCGCATGTTCGAGGTCACCGCCTTCGACGTCGCCGAGCTTCCCAGCCTGCCGGCGCTCGGAGCGTCGCGCGCCGGCCGGTTCCACGGTGAGCGCCAGGCGGTGCGAGGCGGCATCCTGGCCGGGGGGCTGGGCGAGCACAACTACAACAGCCGGATTCGCGAGGAGAAGCAGCGCCACTATGCCCGGGTGGCGGACCAGCTCTATCAGGTGGCCCAGCGCCAGCCGCTCGCGGGGATCGTCCTGGCGGGCGTGGGGGTGGACGCGGGGGCGGTGGTGCCCCACCTGCACACCAGCCTCCACGACCTCCTCCTCGGGGTGGTGCGGCTCAACCCGAAGAAGGTCAGCCTCGCCGAGGTGCGCGAGGCGGCCCTGGCGCTGCGAGAGGAGCGGGAGCGGGCGTGGGAGCGCAGCCATGCCGATGCGGTGAAGGAGAACGCCCCGGTCGGGTGGGCGGTGATCGGGATCGAGCCGACGCTCAAAGCCCTGGGTCGGGGGCAGGTGCGGATCCTCCTGGCCGACGGCCAGGCGGACGACCCGCGCATCGACGACGCGATCGAGGACGCACTGGGTCAGCGCGCCCAGGTCGACGTGGTCTACGACCAGGGCGCGCGGCGGGCCGTCAATGGCCTGGCCGCCCTGCTCCGGTTTCGCCGGGGAGCGCGGTGACCCGCCGCGGGCCGATCCGCGTCCTGGTCGCCAAACCGGGGCTCGACGGGCACGACCGCGGCGCCAAGGTCGTGGCCGCGGCGCTGCGCGATGCCGGCATGGAGGTCATCTACACGGGCCTGCACCAGACACCGGAGATGATCGCGCGAGCGGCGGTGCAGGAGGACGTGGACGTGGTGGGGTTGTCGATCCTCTCCGGCGCGCACCTCACCCTCTTCCCGCGGGTCAAGTCGCTCCTCGACGACGCGGGACGGGGCGACGTGCTGATCACCGGCGGCGGGATCATCCCACCCGAGGACGTCGAGGCGCTGCGGCGGCAGGGGATCGGCGAGCTGTTCGGTCCCGGCACGCCGACGACGGATCTGATCTCCTACATCCAGACGTGGGCCGCCGAGCAGCGCCGGGACTGAGGCGCGCGTGAGCCGCCTCGTCACGCTGACGGCGGAGTTCCGCGAGCTCCGCGCGCGCCTCGAGCAGGGAGGCGGGCCCGATCGCGTCCGCCGCCACCACGAGCAGGGCAAGCTGACCGCGCGCGAGCGCGTCGCGCGCCTGCTCGATCCGGACCGCGCCTGGTTCGAGATCGGCCTGCTCGTCGCCTACGACCAGTACGAGGGCCAGGCCCCTGGAGCCGGCGTGGTCACCGGGGTCGGGCGGGTGGCGGGCCGCCCCGTGGTCGTGGTGGCCAACGACGCCACCGTGAAGGCCGGATCCTGGTGGCCGGAGACGATCAGGAAGATCCTGCGGGCGCAGGAAGTGGCCATGCGCCAGCGCATCCCCATCGTCTATCTGGTCGATTCGGCGGGAGTGAACCTGCCCTACCAGGGCGGCGTGTTCCCGGGCCAGTACGGGGCGGCCCGCATCTTCTACTACAACTCGCTGATGCGCCGCTTTCTGCGGGTGCCGCAGATCGCGGCGGTCATGGGGCCGTGCATCGCGGGCGGCGCGTATCTCCCGGCGCTGTCCGACGTGATCGTGATGGTGGAGGGCACGTCGTTCATGGGCCTCGGCGGCCCCAACCTGGTCAAGGGCGCGATCGGGCAGGTGGTGGGCGCCGAGGAGCTCGGCGGGGCGACCACCCATACGGCGGTCAGCGGCGTGGCGCACTACCGGGCGCCCGACGACGCGGCGTGTCTCGATCAGGTGCGCGACTACGTGGCGCGCCTGCCGCACACGCCGCCCGCCGCCATGCGGGGGGCGCCGCCGAAGCGGGCGGCGGAGGAGCTGTACGACCTGCTGCCCGGCGACCATCGCATGAGCTACGATGTGCGCGCCGTCCTCGAGTGCCTCGTCGACGACGGGCGCCTCGACGAGTTCCAGCGCGACATCGCCCCCGAGATCATCTGCGGGCATGCCGCCGTCGCCGGCCGGCCGGTGGCCGTGATCGCCAACAGCCGCGGCGTGATCCGCAACGGGCGCGGCCGGGCGCCCAAGATCGGCGGGATCATCTACACGGAAAGCGCGGAGAAGGTGGCGTACTTCATCGAGACCGCCAACCGGGAACGGATCCCCCTGCTGTTCGTGCAGGACGTCTCCGGGTTCATGGTGGGCACGGACGCGGAGCACTCGGGGATCATCCGGGCGGGCGCCCGGTTCGTCGAAGCGATGGCGACGGCCACGGTCCCGAAGGTGGTCCTCACCGTGAACCACGCGTCGGGTGCGGGATACTACGCGATGGCGGGGCAGGGCTTCGACCCCGATTTCATCGTGACGTGGCCCACCGGGCGCATGGGCGTGATGGAGGGCGAATCGGCGGTGCAGGCGGTGTACGGGGGCGACGTCGGCAAGCCGGAGCTGGCCCCCGCCGTTCAGGCGATGCGTCAGGACTACGAGCACCAGCTCGACGCGCGGTTCGCCGCGGCGCGCGGGTTCGTCGATGCCATCGTGACGCCGGACGAGACCCGCACGACGCTCGCGTTCCTCCTCGAGGTCTCGGCCGAGTACCCGGGACCGCACGTCGGCCCCTACGTGCTGCCGGACCGCCTGTGATCCCGCGCGCCGCCGCGGTGTGGGCCCTGGGCGCGCTCGCCGCGTGCGGACGCGCGGTGGCGCCGTCCGCCCCGCCGCCCGCACCGGTCACGGCGACGCCGACGATCGCCGCACCGGACGCGGCGCGCGTGTCGCGGGAGCCGGTGGTGCCGCCTGCCGCCGCCTGGAAGGCGGGGCTGATGCCGCTCGCGGCGACCGGGGTCGTCGATTTCCGCGCCCTGCGTCCCAACGCCGACGGACGGGGCGTGCTGATCGCCATCCTCGACAGCGGGATCGATCCGGCGACCCTGGGGCTGATCACGACGTCTCAGGGGACCCCGAAGGTGCTGGACCTGCGCGACTTCTCCGGCGAAGGCCACGTCCCGCTCACGCCGGTGACGCCCGCCCCGGACGGCACCGTGCTGGTCGCCGGGCGCCGGCTGGCGGGCGCCGGCCGCGCCGGCCGGGTCGCGGTGGGATCCGCGTGGTACGGCGGCGTGTTCCGCGAGCTGCCGCTCGGACCCCTGCCGGCCTCCGACGTGAACGGCAACGGCACCAACACCGACGAGTTCCCGCTCGTCGTGGTACGCGCCTCGGACGGATGGGTGGTGTTCCTCGACACGAATCGCGACGGCTCGCTCGAGGATGAGATGCCGCTGCATGATTTCCGCCACGCGCGTGAGACCATCTCGCCCGGGACCCGGCCCTTGACCCTCGCCGCCAACTTCGCCGACTCGGGCGGCGTGCCGAGCCTCGACCTGTACTTCGACACGTCCGGTCACGGCACCTTCGTGGCCGGTGTCGCGGCCGGGCACAACATGTTCAATGTGGCGGGCTTCCATGGCGTCGCGCCGGGCGCGCGGCTGCTCGGGCTCAAGATCGCCAACAACGCCCGCGGCGGCATCTCGGTGAACGGGAGTTTCGTCCGGGCCCTCGAGTACGCGGCGCGCTTCGCGGCGGAGCGGAGTCTCCCGCTCGTCGTCAACCTGAGCTTCGGCGTCGGCAACGAGCGGGAGGGCCGGGCGACGATCGATTCGCTGGTCGACGCGTTCCTGGCGCGGCATCCGGACGTGGTGTTCACGGTGAGCGCGGGCAACGACGGGCCGGGTCTGTCGACCGTCGGGTTCCCCGCCACCGCCGGCCGCGTCCTCACCGTGGGGTCGACGTTCCCGGGCGTGTTCGCGCGCCCCGGCGGCGCGCCGGCACCCGAGCGGGTGGCCGCGTGGAGCGCGCGTGGGGGCGAGACGGCGAAGCCCGAGGTGCTGGCGCCGGGGATGGCGTTCTCGACCGTGCCCGCGTGGGACACGGGGAACGAGGTGCAGGCCGGGACGAGCTTCTCGGCACCGCACGTCGCCGGGCTGGTCGCGTGTCTCATCTCCGCCCTCGCGCAGGAGGGGCGTCGCATCGATGCGGCGCAGCTGATGCAGGCGCTCCGCGTCACGGCGCGGCCGCTCCCCGGGGCGTCTGCGCTCGACCAGGGCGGCGGCGTGCCGCACCTCGAGGCCGCGTATCGCTGGCTCGTCGCGGGACACCAGGGGTCGATCTACTCGGTACGCGCGCGCTCCGGATGGTCGGCCGCGCTGCGGCGTGAGGGACTCGGCGGCGCGGCGGACACGATCGAGACCTTCACGGTCCGGCACGCCGCCGGGCTGCGCGCGGCCCGGTTCGTCCTGCGCTCGGATGCCCCCTGGCTCGTCGCGCCCGACACCGTGGTGGCCGCGCCCGGCGCGACCGAGATCCCGGTCGTGTACCGGGCCGACCGGCTGCGCGCCCCGGGCGCGTACGTCGGCACGGTCACGGCCCGCAATCCCGGCGACACGCTGGCCGGGGCGCTGTTCACGCTCGTGAGTACCGTGATCGTGCCCCACGACCTGCGCGCTGAGCCGCTGGACGCACGCCGGCGCATCGCCGCCGGCCGAGTGGACCGCCATTTCCTGCGGGTGCCGGACGCCGGCGCCACCCTCCACGTCACCGTGACGCTGCCGGACTCCGCGACCGAGACGGCCGCCGTGAGTCTCTTCGAGCCCGGGGGCCAGCCGTTCCGGGACGTACCCGCCGGTCGCGATCTGGGGGCGGAGGAGGGGACCGCCCGGTTCGTGGTGCGCGCGGAGGACGTGGTGCCGGGGGTGTACGAGCTGGTCGTGGCGGCATCGCCGCTTGGCCCACCCGAGGCGGCCACGGCCACCGTGCGGGCGCAGCTTGCCCCGGTGACCTTGTCCGACGCGGGCGGCGGCCTCGAAGTCGCGAACCCCGGGCGCGTACCCAGCGGCGTGCGCGTGGTGCAGCAGCTCATCGGCGTGGAGCGGCGGGTGCGGTTGCCCGCGCGTGGCGCTGTGCCCGAGAGTCTGGCGGTGGACGTGCCGCCCTGGGCGCGGAGTGGGGACGTGGACGTCGTCGTCGCGCCCGCGCTGTGGCCCGAGCTCACGGATCTCGGCGTCACGACGTTCGATACCGGGGGCCAGCAGGTGGCGACGGAGCCCCAGAACTACGCGATCGGGCGGCAGCGGCTGCAGCTCGCCGCTACCCACGGCGGCCGCCCGCTGGTGGTCGAGCTCTTCCCCGCCTGGGCGAACCCGGCCGCCGCGCGCCCCTGGGAGGCGACGGTCACGGTGCGGTTCTTCCTCGATCGGGCCGTGCCCCTGGCGGACACCGCCGAGGTGCGCCTCCAACCGGGCGGACGCGCGCCCGTCGCCCGCCCGGCGGCGGCGTCGCCGCTCGTCCCCGCGGGGTTCGACGCCCTGGTCGAGGTCACGGCCGAGGGGCGCGACGGCGGCGCCGCCGCCGTGCGCCGCGGGGGTGTGGCCCCATGAGCGGCCGCGTGCGGATCGCGAGCGGACAGGGGTTCTGGGGCGACTGGCCCGAGGCGCCGTACCGGCAGGTGACCGGTGGCCCCGTCGACTACCTGATGATGGACTACCTCGCGGAAGTGACGATGTCCATCATGCAGAAGCAGCG
>DASPFU010000157.1:0-9010 GCA_035620935.1 Gemmatimonadales bacterium | reverse complement strand
GCAGCACACGCGCGCCCACCGGCGCGCGCACGCCCGGCGGCGGGTCCTGCCAGATCACCGTGCCGGGCTCGGCGGCGGAGTGCGTTTCCGCGCTGTCGGGCGCCAGCGAGAGCCCCGCGGCGGCGACCTGCTCGCGCGCCGCGGCGCCGTCGAGTGCCAGCAGCCGCGGCACTTCCTGGCTGCGGGAGAGGATCGGCGCCGGGAAGATGATGAGCGACGCGGTCAGGTAGCCCGCCAGGAGCGCGCCCGCCGCCGCCGCGGCCCATCGCCCGGCCTGGCGCCGGTCCACCGTGCGGAGGCGCGCCAGCCCGCGCTCCCAGTCCTCGCGGACCGGCAGGCGCAGCGGCGGCAGGTGGCGTCGGATGCGCATCAGCCGCGCCGCCCCAGGCGCGCCGCGTACGCGCCGTCGGTCCCGTGGCGCGGCGGCACGGCCAGGAAGTCGCCCGCCGCGGTCAGCAGCGGGGCCGGTACGGCCCCCGGGACGGGGGCGCGGGCGAACTCCGGGTGCCGCTCGAGGAATGCATCCACTTGCTCGGCGTTCTCCTCCGGCTCGAGAGAGCAGGTCGCGTACACGAGCACGCCGCCCGGGCGAACGAGCGGCGCGGCGGCGTCGAGCAGGCCGCGCTGGCGGACGGCGAGCGCCGTGATCGCCCGCGCCGTGACGCGGCTGCGAGCCTCGGGATGCCGCGCGAACGTCCCGGTGGCGGTGCAGGGCGCGTCCACGACGACCGCGTCGAACCGACCGCCGGCGAACGGCGCGGCCGCGAGATCGGCCGCCACCACGCGCACCGCGCGACCCGCGCGCCGCACGGTGTCGACCAGCCGGGGCAGCCGGTCGCGGCGGTGATCGCCCGCGATCACCCGCGCGCCCAGCACCTCGAGCGTCACGGCCTTGCCGCCCGGCGCCGCGCACGCATCGTACACCAGGGCGTCCGGTCGGAGCGCCGCGAAGCGGCAGACGAGCGCGGCGCCCGCATCCTGCACGATGAAACCGCCTTCAATGTAGCCGGGAAGTCGGGAGCCGGGAGCCGGGGGCCGGGAGCCGGACGCCCCGCGGACGAGGCGGATCCCCGCGCCGAACGGCGCGTCCTCCGTGGCGATGCCGGCCTCGTGCAGGCGCGCGCGCAGGGTGTCGACGTCCCAGCGCGCCGGCTGCAGCGTGAGCGGGGGCGGCGTGTCGTTCCAGGCGACGAGGCGCTCGGCGTCCTCCCGGCCGAAGTGCGCACGCCAGCGCTCGAGCAGCCAGGCGGGGTGGGTCTGGGAGCCGGGAGCCGGGAGCCGGGAGCCGGAGATGCGGCGCAGCAGGTGGTTCACGAAACGCGCGGCATCGTCGCCCGCGCGCTCCCGGGCGAGGCTCACGCTGGTCGCGACCGACGCGTACGGCGGCACGCGGTCGAGGTACCGCAGCTGATAGGCGCCCAACCGGAGGAGATCGTGCAGGCGGGGATCGGCGCGCTCGAGGTCCAGCGCCGCGTCGAGCGGGCGCTGGTGGCGCAGCACCCCGGCCGCGAGCGCGTGGGCGAGGCGCCGGTCGCGCTCCGGCACGCCGGCGAGGGCCGTGTCGCGCGCGGCATCGAAGGGTGCGCCGCGCCGCACGGCATCGAGCAGGCGGAGCGCGGCGCGTCGCGCCGCGAGGCCCGGAGTCTCCCTAATCCAGCATGCCCTCCGTGGGCGAGGACGGGACCGCGACCTCACGCCGGGGCATGCGCCCCGCGAGGAAGGCCGCGCGGCCCGCGTCCACGGCGAGGCGCATGGCGTGGGCCATCGCCACGGGGTCCCGCGCCGCGGCGAGGGCGGTGTTCATCAGGATCCCGTCCACCCCCTGCTCCATCGTGAGGCATGCGTCGGATGCGGTCCCGACGCCGGCGTCCACCACGACCGGCACCGACAGCCGCCGCTTGATGGTGCGCACGGGGAACGGGTTGAGCAGGCCGAGGCCGCTTCCGATCGGCGATGCCAGGGGCATCACCGCCACGGCTCCCGCCTGCTCGAGCCGCAGGGCGGTGACCAGGTCCTCGTTGGTGTAGGCCATCACCTTGAAGCCCTCCCCGACGAGGACACGCGTGGCCTCGAGCAGGCCCTGCACGTCGGGCAGCAGCGTCTCCTGGTCGCCGATCACCTCGAGCTTGATGAACTCGTTGAACCCCGCCTCGCGGGCGAGGCGCGCGTACCGGATCGCGTCGTCGGCGGTGTAGCAGCCGGCGGTGTTGGCGAGCAGGAAGAACCGCTGCGGATCCAGATGGTGGAGGACACCTTCCTCCCGCGTGCGGTCCAGGTCCACGCGGCGCACGGCGACCGTCACGATCTCGGCGCCCGACGCTTCGATGGCGCGCACCATGGTCGGGTTGTCACGGTATTTCCCGGTCCCGACCATCAGCCGGGACGCGAACGTCCGGCCGCCCACCGTGAAGGGGACGTCCCGCACCGCCGCCACGGCCGTCGTCATCAGCCGCCTCCCACGAAATGCACCAGCTCGATCGCGTCGCCGGGCGCGACCCGCACGGCGTCCAGGGCGGCCCGGCGCACGATCCGTCGGTTGTGCTCCACCACGACGAGGCGCGCGTCGAGGCCCAGCGCGGTCAGGACCTCGAGCAGCGTCGCGTCCCGGGGTACCTGGCGTGGCGCCCCGTTGATCACCACCGTGACCGTCTCCGTCGTCTGCGTCACCGCTGCCATGCGTCCTCCATCGCCCGAGCCGCCGCCCGAGGGTCCGCGGCGTCCCACAGGGCACGGATGACCGCCGCGCCCCAGGCGCCCGCCGCGCGCAGGGTCTCGATCCGCTCGACCGTCACGCCGCCGATCGCGATCACCGGCAGGCCGACGGCGACGATCGCCCCGAGGCCGGCGAGGCCGAGGGGCGCCGCGTCGGGGTGCGTCCGGGTCGGGAACACGGGCCCTGCCAGAAGATAGTCGGCCCCCGCGGCCCGCGCGGCCAGGGCGTCGGCGACGGTGTGGACCGACCGGCCCACGAGCCACGCCGGCCCGAGGCGGCGGGCCTCCGCGACGCCGAGGCTGCCGGTCCCGAGCTGCACCCCGTCCGCGCCGGTGGCGAGTGCGACGTCGAGGCGGTCGTTGACGAACAGGCGGACCGGGACGGACAGGGTCGGTCGGAGACGGACTGCCAGTCGATAGTGTTCCAGGCCGGTGAGCGTGTGGCCGCGGGCGTGGAGGGCGATCCCCGGGGCGCCGGCGGCGAGCGCGGCTGCGACGTCGTCGAGGTCGGCTCGGCGCGCGATGCGTTCGTCGGTGACGGCGTGGACTCTCGGGAGTGCCGGCCTCACGCGAACCGCTGGCCGACCGCGAGGCGGCGGCCGCGCACCCAGTCTGCCGCCGGCATGCGGTCCTTGCCCGCCGGCTGGACCTCCGCGATCGCCACCGCGTCGCGCACCGCCGCGATCACCAGCTCGCCGTCGACGCGGAGCACCTCGCCCGGCTCGCCGTGTTCCTCCACCACACGCCCCCCGAACATCTTGACCTCGATCGCGTCCCCCGTCCCCCGTCCCTCGTCCCGCAATTCTGTCCACGCTCCCGGTCTCGGATCCAGCCCCCGCGTGAACCGCGCGACGACGTCCGCCGGCTTGGTCCAGTCGAGCCGCGCCAGTTCGCGCGTCAGCTTGGGGGCGAAGGTGGCGCGCGAGTGGTCCTGCGGCACCGGCCGCAGGGCGTCCTGCTCGAGCATCGCGAGCGCTTCGACCAGGGCCTGCGCGCCCATCTCCGCGAGGTGGTCACTCAGCTCGCCGCCCGACACGTCGGGGTCGATGCGGTGCGGGATCTGGTGGATGATCGGGCCGGCGTCCATCCCGGCTTCCATCTGCATGATCGTCACGCCGGTCTTCTCGAGTCCCCGCAGGATCGCCCACTCGACCGGGGCCGCCCCGCGCAGCTCGGGGAGCAGCGACGGGTGGACGTTCACCATGCCGCGGGGCGGGAGCGCGAGCAGCTCGGGGCGAAGGATGTGCCCGTAGGCGACGACCACGCCGATGTCGGGGGCGAGGGCGCGCAGCTCGGTCAGGAAGTCCGCGTCGGTGGGGCGCTCGGGTTGGAGGACCGGCACCCCGTCGGCGTCCGCCGCGACCTTCACCGGGGGTGGCGTGAGGCTGGAGCGAGAGCGGCCCCGCGGCCGGTCGGGCTGGGTGACCACGGCCAGGACGTCGAACCCCTCGCCGAGCAGAGCGCCGAGCGAGGGGACCGCGAACTCGGGTGTGCCGAAGAAGACGACGCGCACTACAGCTCGCCGGCCGGCTCCGGCGTCACCTCCTTCACGTGACCGGTCTTGCCCTTGCGGCCGCGCTTCCACTTGGCGACCAGCAGGCTCCGCTTGACGGCGCTCAGGTGGTCGAGGAAGAGCACGCCGTCCAGGTGGTCGATCTCGTGCTGCACCGCGCGGGCCTTGTACCCGTGGACCTCCGCCTGCCACGGCTGCCCGTCGCGATCGAGCGCGGCGACCACGACCGAGACGCTCCGCTCGACCTCGCCGAAGACATCGGGGATCGACAGGCAGCCTTCCTCGGCGCTGTCGGTCTCGGCGCTCCGCGAGACGATCACGGGGTTGATGAGCACGAGCGGTCCGGGGTCGTCCGACCCGATGTCCACGACCGCCACGCGCCGCGCGACACCGACCTGGTTCGCGGCGAGCCCCACGCCGCGGGCCGCGTGCATGGTCTCGAAGAGGTCGTCCACCAGGCGCCGGACGTCGTCGTTCACTGCGACGGGCAGCGCCTTCTGGCGCAGGACCGGCGAGCCGAGGATGTGCAGGGACCGGACCGCCACTACTTCGCCTCCGGCTCCGTCGCGGCGCCGCGGTTGGTGATGTTCGCGATGCTGGAGCGCAGCACCACGAGGCGCGACTCCCCGGTGCGCAGGGTCACCTCGGTCTCCTTGAGGTGGATCACTTCACCCACGATCCCGGCCGACGTCACCACCTGGTCCCCCTTCTGGAGCGAGGCCATCAGCTCGCGGTGCTTCTTCTGCTGCTGGCGCTGGGGGCGGATCAGCAGGAAATAGAAGATCGCGACGAACAGGCCGATCTGGAGCATGAACACGCTCATCCCCGGGCCGGACTGCCCGGAGGGCGCGAGGAGCAGGGAGAACAGCGCGTGCGTCGTCATGGGCTCTCGGGTTGCAGGTAGCGGCGGCGCCACTCGGCCGCCCAGCGGGCGAACGTCCCGGCGCGGATCGCCGCCCGCATGGCCTCCGCCGTCCGGATCAGGAACCGTACGTTGTGCAGCGACAGCAGCCGCAGTCCCAGCAGCTCCTCGGCCACGAACAGGTGACGCAGGTAGCCGCGCGAGAAGGTGCGGCACGTCTCGCAGTCGCACTCCGCATCGAGCGGCCCGGCGTCCGCGCGGAACCGCGCGTTCCGGATGTTGAGCGGCCCGTCGGGCGTGTACGCCGACCCGTTGCGGCCGTTGCGGGTCGGGGCGACGCAATCGAAAAGATCGATGCCACGCTCCACCGCCGCGACCAGGTCCTCCGGAAAGCCGACACCCATAAGATAACGGGGGAGGCCAGCGGGCAGGCCCGGCTCGAGCGACGCCAGGATGTCGTACATCCGGGGCTTCGTCTCCCCGACCGAGAGCCCGCCGACCGCGATCCCGGTCCAGGGACCCAGGTCGAGCGACCGCTGCAAGCTCTCGCGGCGCAGGTCGGGGTGGGCGCCGCCCTGGATGATGGGCCAAAGCGTCTGGTCGCCACGGCGCCACGACGCCACGTCGCCACGCTGCATGAGCTCGCCGTGGCGGCGCCGGCAGCGATCCAGCCACCGCACGGTCCGCTCCATCGCGTCGCGGGCGAGTGCGGCATCCGCGCCGCCGGGCACGACGTGATCGAACGCCATGGCGACGTCGGCGCCGAGCGCCCACTGGATCTCCATGGCGCGCTCGGGGCTCAGGCGGCGTCGGGCACCGTCCACGTGGCTCGCGAAGTCGACGCCGTCCTCGTCCACGGTGCGGGACCCCGCCAGGGAGAACACCTGGAACCCGCCCGAGTCGGTGAGCAGCGGCCGATCCCACCCCATGAAGCGGTGCAGGCCGCCGAGCGCACCGACCACGTCCTCCCCGGGACGCACGTGCAGGTGGTAGGTGTTGGCGAGGACGATGCGCGCCCCGGCGGCGCGCAGGTCAGCCGGGGACAGCGCGCGGACGGTCCCCTGGGTCCCCACTGGCATGAAGCACGGCGTCTCGACCGTGCCGTGCGGCAGGTCGAGCCGGCCGGCGCGGGCGGCGCCGCTCGAGGCTTCGCGGGTGAAGGCGAACACGCGACTCAGAGGATCGCCATGGCATCGCCGTAACTGTAGAACCGGTACCCCAGCCCGATGGCCTCCCGATAGGCGCTCATCACCGGATCGTACCCCCCGAACGCGCACACCAGCATCAGCAGGGTGGAGCGGGGAAGGTGGAAGTTGGTGAGCAGCTTGTCCACCGCGCGGAACGTGTACGGCGGATGGATGAACAGCCGCGTCTCGCCCGCCCCGGCCCGCACCCGCCCGGCGTCGTCCGCGACCGTCTCGAGGGTCCGCACGACGGTCGTGCCCACCGCCCAGACGGCGCCGCCCGCGGCCCGCGCGGCGTTGACCGTCGCGGCGGCCGCCGCGGACACCTCGTAATGCTCCGCGTGCATCGGGTGGGCGGCGAGGTCCTCGACGGCCACGGGCTTGAAGGTGCCGGGCCCGATGTGCAGGTCGAGCGTCGCGATCGCGACGCCCGCGGCACGCACCCGGTCGAGCAGCTCGGGCGTGAAGTGCAGCCCCGCCGTCGGCGCCGCGACGCTGCCGTCGTGGGCCGCGAACACGGTCTGGTACCGCTCGCGGTCCGCGGGCGTCGGCGGGCGATGGATGTAGGGCGGCAGGGGCGTCTCGCCGTAGCGGGCGAGGGTGGCGCGCGCGTCGAGCGGGCCGGTGAAACGCACGCGCCGCAGGCCGCCGCCCAGCATCTCCAGGATCTCGATGCCGCTGTCCTCGCCGACGCGCACCACGCGGCCGGGCTTGAGCTTGCCCCCGGGGTGCCCCATCGCGAGCCAGGTGCCGTCCGCCAGCTCGCGCACCAGCAGGACCTCCGCCGGAGCCCTCGTCGCCCCTCCCGCGTCCCTCGTCCCCCGGAGTCGTGCCGCGATCACGCGGGAGCTGTTGAGCACCAGCACGTCGCCCGCCCGGAGGATCTCCGTGAGGTCGGCGAAGCGGCGGTGCCGGACCGCCCCGGTCGCGCGGTCGAGGACGAGGAGGCGGCTCGCGGCGCGGTCGGCGAGCGGCTCCTGGGCGATGAGCGCGGGGGGGAGGGAGTAGTCGAAGTCGGAGGTGCGCATCGGGAATGCGGAATGTGGAGTGCGGAATGCGGAATCGCGGGTCAGGCGTCGGTGACCGTCGTGCGGCTAGACGATTGGCAGGCTACTCCGCATTCCGCATTCCGCGTTCAGCCGTCGAAGATCGTCGGCTGCTCGGCGCCCCGGGGCGGCGTGTATCCGAAGTGCCGGTAGGCTCCGGCCGTGGCGCAGCGGCCGCGCGGCGTCCGGGCGAGGAAGCCCTGCTGCATGAGGAACGGTTCGTACACCTCCTCGAGCGTGCCCGGGTCCTCGCCCACGGCCGCTGCGATCGTCTGGACGCCGACCGGCCCGCCGTCGAACTGCTCGATGATGACCTTGAGGATGCGGGCGTCCATGTCGTCGAGCCCGAACTCGTCCACATCGAGCCGTTTCAGGGCCTCCGCCGCGACGGCGGCGGTGATGGCGCCGCCGGCGCGCACCTGGGCGTAGTCACGCACGCGCTTGAGCAGGCGGTTGGCGACGCGGGGCGTGCCGCGGGAGCGCCGCGCCAACTCCGTCGCGCCGGCCGGGTCGATCGGTACGCCGAGCAGCGCGGCCGAGCGCGTGACGATGCGGGTGAGGTCGTCGGCGGGATAGTAGTGCAGCCGCTCCACCAGGCCGAAGCGGGCCCGCAGCGGCGGCGTGAGCAGGCCGAAGCGGGTCGTCGCGCCGATCAGGGTGAAGCGCTCGAGCGGCATCGGGATCGTCTGGGCGTGCGGCCCGTCGGCGATGCGGACGTCGACGCGGTACTCCTCCATGGCGGGATAGAGGAACTCCTCGAGCGCGGGGCGCAGGCGGTGGACCTCGTCGATGAACAGGATGTCACCGGCCTTGAGCGCGGTGAGCAGGCCCACCAGGTCGCCCGGGCGCTCGAGCACCGGGCCCGAGCTGATCCGGATGTCGACGCCCATCTCCTTCGCCATCAGCAGCGCGAGCGTGGTCTTGCCGAGGCCGGGCGGCCCGAAGAACAGCGCGTGGTCGAGCGGCTCGCCCCGCTGCTTCGCCGCGTCGATCGCGATCTGGAGGGACTCCTTGACCTTCGCCTGCCCGACGAACTCGTCGAGGCGCGACGGCCGCAGGGCGGCGTCGGTGACGCGCTCGTCGGGGAGCACGTCGGGGGTGGTGATCTCCGCTCGGGTCATGCTTAACGGGCGCTCCGCGCGTTCCACCGCACCGGCCGGGGATCGGCCTCGATCTCGTGCTTCGCGTGGCACGTCACGCACTCGTCGCGCGCGCGGGTGTCGCCGTCCGGGACGAGCCGGCGGTTGGTCGAGCCGCAGCGGGTGCAGATCCATTCGGCCGTCGTGGGCATCGTCATCCCCTGGTGAGGATCGTGAGGGCCCGGCGGATCAGGCTTTCCGTGTCCGCCGCGCCGCCGCCGTCGTCCGCGAGGGCCTGGCGCAGGGCGCGGTCGGCCTCGGCTGGCGCGTAGCCGAGTCCCGCGAGCGCCCGCAGCGCGCCGGCCGCGGCACCGTCCGGCGGCGGCGGCCCGGTCTCCGCCGCCCCCACAAACTCGTCCACCTTGTCGCCCAGTTCAAGCGCGAGGCGCTCGGCGGTCTTCTTCCCGATGCCGCTCACCGACGCGAGCAGTGCGACGTTCTTCTCGCGGATCGCCCGCGCGCCGCGCTCGGCGCCGAGGTGCGACAGCACGGCGATCGCGAGCTTCGGGCCCACGCCGCTCACGCTCGTGAGGCGCTGGAAAAAGCGGCGGGCC
>DASPFU010000156.1:0-6194 GCA_035620935.1 Gemmatimonadales bacterium | reverse complement strand
CCGACGTGCTCGGAGACGACCCGGCGGAGCGGGTGGGCGGACTGTGGCCATCCGACCACGCGGGCGTGGTGGCGCGGTTCCCCAACCCGGCGCGCTGAGCGGAACGAGGGGCCCTGCGCGACGGCCGCCGAGCGCGGCGTCGCCGCCGGCCGGAGCGCAGGGTCCCGGGCGTGTCCCCGGGGTTATTCGCGCATCTGCTCCAGCTCCGCGGCCATGACCTCGAGCTGCTTCACCCGGTGCTCGATCGTCTCCAGCCGTGCCTCGAGCTCATCGAAGTGGCGTGTGAGCGCAACGTCGGTCGCTGGTTGTTTCGCGATCGCGGGCATGGAGCCTCCTCGGTGGGGGTGCATGGGAAACATCTCCCGTCACCGCTGAGGAATTCCTGAAGCGCGCGTGAAGCTCCGCGTGCGAGGGCGGAGCCGGACGGGGCGCGACGCTATCTTCCCGGTGATGGCACTCCGCTGGGTGGTCGCGCTGATGGTCGTGGTGACGCGGGTCGCCGCGCAGCAGGCGCCTGCCGAGGCGACGCGCGTCCGCGCCGCGCTGTCCCGCGCCGGTCCGACGGTGCGCGCCTTCTATGCGGCGCGGGACCACGCGCCCGCCTGGACCGGCGGGGGTCCTGCGGCACCGGCCGCGCGCGAGCTGGCGGCCGCATTGCAGGTGCTCGAACGGGACGGCCTCGAGCCGAGGCGCTATGGCACAGCCCGCATCGACCGGCTGCTCAGCATCGGCGCGGACTCGAGCGGAGTCCTCGACGTGGCGCTGACGACGGCGTTCGTCACGGCCGGGCGCCACCTCGCGCTGGGTCGGGTGCAGCCCGAAACGGTGGACTCGATGTGGCGTGGGGCGGCGAGGGGCGTTGACGTGACCGCCGCGCTGCGCCGCGCCGCCGAGCAGCAGCGCCCCGCGGCGGAGCTCGCCGCGCTCGCGCCGCCGCACCCGGGCTATCACGCGTTGCGGGCCGCGCTCGCGCGCTACCGCGGTGCGGTGGCCGTGGGCGGTTGGCCGCGGGTCGGCAGCGGACCGGTGCTCGCCGTGGGGGACTCCGGGACCAGGGTGAGGGCGCTGCGGGATCGCCTCGTTGCCGAGGGAGATTTCGGCGCCACGCGGGGGGCGGGGTTCGACTCGGCCACCGTGGAGGCGGTGCGGCGGTTCCAGCGGCGTCATGGCCTGTCCGACGACGGACGCGTCGGGCCGGCGACCGTGACGGCGCTCGACGTGTCGGCGGCGCGGCGCGCCCGCCAGATCGTGCTCAACCTCGAGCGGTGGCGCTGGGTGCCGCGGGAGGCCGGCGTCGCTCCCATCATCGTCAACTCCGCGGCGTTCACCGCGACGCGGCACGCGCCGGGGAGCGAGTATCAATGCCCCGCGATCGTCGGGCGCCCCGACTGGCCGACACCGATCGTCGCCGGAGCCGTCACCGGCATCGTCTTCGCACCGGCCTGGCGCGTGCCGCGAGCCATCCTCGTGCGGGAGGTCCTCCCCGCGGCGGCCGGCGACCCGGGGTACTTCGCGCGACTCGGCTTCCACATGGTGGACTCGACCGGAGCCTCCATCGCGGGTGACAGCGTCGGCTGGGAGGCGCTGGCCGATTCGACGCGTCGGCTCACGCTGGTGCAGGATCCGGGTCCCCTCAACCCGCTCGGCGGCGTGAAGATCGTGTTCGACAACCCCTTCACGGTGTACGTGCACGGCACGCCCGAGCAGGCGCTGTTCGACGCGCCGGTCCGCACCATGAGCCACGGCTGCGTGCGGGTGCAGGGGGTTCTCGAGCTGGCCCGGGTGCTGCTCGCCGACCGCCCCGAGTGGACCGCCGACTCCATCGTCCGGGCCGCCGCCGACACCGTCGAGCGGTACGTGCGGGTGGCGGACGGGACCGTCATGGTGCTGGGCTACTGGACCGCCTGGGTGGCGGACGACGGCGCGGTCCAGTTCCGGCGGGACGTCTATGGCTGGGACGCGAAGCTCGACCGGGCCCTCGGGCGCTGACGCGCCGCGGGGCGCGGAGCACGAGCTGCTGGCGCATACCGCGGAGGTGAAGCTGCGGGTCCGGGCAGCGGACTTCCCGGCGCTCGCGGGCGAAGCGGGTCGTGCGCTCGCCGCCCTGGAGCTGGGGGGCGAGGTGCCGCCGGCGACGGGCGAGGCGCGCGAAATCGTGGTGCGCGCGGGGGATCAGGGCGCCCTGCTCGTGGACTGGCTCAACGAGTTGATCTACCTGGCCGAAACGGAGCGCTGGGTCGCGACCGAGTTCGTTCCGCAGGCGGGCGGGCCGCTGGAGCTGCGGATGCGCGCGCGGGGGGCCACGGTGGACACGGCGCCGTCGCGAGTGAAGGCGGCGACGCATCACGGTCTCGACGTGCGCACCACGGCGGACGGCGTCGAGGCGGAGGTAGTGTTCGACGTATGACGACCGAAACGGTGGCGGGGCTGCCGGTGACGCGCGGGCGGTGCTGGTACGACGTGCCGGCCGACGCGCGTCCGGGCATGCGGGTGCCGGCGCGGGTGTACGCCGACGCGACGCTGTGGGAACAGATCTCGAAAGACCGCTCGCTCGATCAGCTGCTCAACGTGGCGACGCTGCAGGGCGTGGCGGACCGGGTGTACGCGATGCCCGACGTGCACGAGGGGTACGGGTTCCCGGTGGGCGGGGTGGCCGCGATGGACGCTCGCACGGGCGTGATCTCCCCGGGGGGCGTGGGCTACGACATCAACTGCGGCGTGCGGCTGCTGGCGACGGAGCTGGAGGTCGAGCGGGTGGGGGACCGTCTCGAAACGGTGGTGCATGACCTCAGCCGCAGCATCCCCTCGGGCACCGGACGGAGCGGGCGGTTGAGCCTCACCCCCGGCGAGCTCGACCGGGTGCTCGCCGAGGGCTGCCGGTATCTCGTGCAGCGCGGCGAGGCCACGGAGGACGACCTCGAGGTGACGGAGGCGCATGGCAGCCTGGCTCGCGCGGACGCCGGCGCCGTGTCCGATCGGGCCAGGACGCGGGGCCACGACCAGCTGGGGACGATCGGGTCGGGCAATCATTTCGTCGAGGTGCAGGCGGTGGACGAGGTGTTCGACGAGGCGGCGGCGGGGCCGTACGGATTGCACCGCGGACAGCTCGTGATCCTGGTGCATACGGGATCCCGCGGTCTGGGCCACCAGGTCTGCACCGACTACGTGCGCCTGATGGACCAGGTGATGCCGAAGTACGGGATCATGCTGCCCGACCGCGAGCTCGCCTGCGCGCCGCTGCGCTCGGCTGAGGGTCAGCGGTACTTCGGGGCGATGTGCGCGGCCGCCAACTTCGCCTTCGCCAACCGGCAGATCATCACGCACCGGGTGCGCGAAGTGTTCCGGCGGGCGTTCCGCGACCGTGGGGCGGTCCGCCTCGTGTACGACGTGGCGCACAACATGGCGAAGCTCGAGGAGCACGGCGGCCGCGAGCTGTGCGTGCATCGCAAGGGCGCCACCCGCGCGTTCGGGCCTCGCCACCCCGAGGTCCCGCCGCGCTATCGCGCGGCCGGACAGCCGGTGTTCATCCCGGGGAGCATGGGCACGGCGTCGTGGGTGCTGGCCGGCACCGACGGCAACATGGAGCTGAGCTTCGGCAGCGCCTGCCACGGCGCGGGCCGGGCGATGAGCCGCCACGCGGCCAAGCGAGTCAAGTCCGGGAGCGACGTGCGGCACGAGCTCGAGGCGCGCGGCATCGTGGTGCGCTGCGGGTCGACCGGCGATCTCGCCGAGGAGGCCCCCTACGCGTACAAGGATGTCGAGCGCGTCGTGGACGTGGTGCACGACGCGGGCCTCGCCCGGCGGGTCGCGCGGCTCAAGCCGTTGGGGGTCGTGAAGGGGTAGCCCGTGCCTCCAGCTCCCGCTGGTGTGCCACCAGTCGGCCGCTGAAGCCCACCGGGTACGAGGCGGCATCGCGCAGGCGGGTCACGGTGGCATCCAGGCTGCGGACGGCGGCGGCGCAATGGTCCCGGATCGCGTCGAGCGACGGGTGCGGCCGGGTCAGCTCGCCGGCGCGCATCACGGTCGCCAGCAGGGGTTCCGCTCCGCCGGGGGCAGGCTCGTCGCGCAACGCGATGATGTCCTCGACGGGGCGACCTGACGGGCCCCGCAGACGATACACCTGCTTCGGCCCTGCCCACGTCGTCTTCCCCGGGCTCGTCTTCAGCACGTCGCGCCCGTCGTAGCGGACCAGCTTGTACGCCATATCGAGGTAGGGCGCGTCGGCCGAAACGTCCATCCGCGTGCCGACGCCGTAGGCGTCGATCGGGGCGCCGGCGTCCACGCACCGTGCGATCTCGTCCTCATCGAGCCCGCCGCTCGCGAAGATGCGGGCGTCGGTGCAGCCGCCGGCGTCGAGCACGGCGCGGACCTCGCGCGACAACGCCAGGAGATCCCCCGAGTCGAGCCGCACCCCGGCCAGGCGGTGGCCGTCCGCCGCCAGCTCCCGCGCGACGGTCACGGCCTGGTGCGCTCCCGTCACCGTGTCGTAGGTGTCGAGCAGCAGGATGGTGCGGTCGGGAAACGCCCGGGCGAAGGCACGGAACGCGTCGATCTCCCTGGGGAACGCGCACACGTAGGAGTGCGCCATCGTCCCCGTCGGGGGGACGCCGTACTCGAGCCCCGCGAGCACGTTGCTCGACGACGTCGCCCCGGCGATGTAGGCGCTGCGTACGGCTTTCATTCCCGCGTCCAGGCCGGGGGTGCGGCGCAGGCCGAACTCGACCACGGCTCGCCCCCGCGCCGCGAGCACGCAGCGCGCGGCCTTGCTGGTGACGACCGTCTGGGCGTGCACGCAGTTCAGCACGGCCGTCTCGACGAGCTGCGCCTCGATGATCGGGGCGGTGACCTCGAGCAACGGCTCGTCCGCGAACATCGGGGTGCCCTCGGCGACCGCGTGAACCTCGCCGGTGAACCGTACCGTAGAAAGGAAGGAAAGGAACGCGGGGTCGAAGCAGCCCAGCGTGGCGAGGTAGGCCAGCGCCCGCTCGGAGAAGCGGAACGCGCGCAGGTACTCGAGGGCGTCCTCGAGCCCGGCGGCGACGAGGAACGACCTGGTGGCCGGGAGGCGGCGCGAGAACAGCGAGAAGGTCGCCTCGCCCGCCATCCCCTCGCGCCAGTACGAGGCGGCCATCGTCAGCTCGTACAGGTCGGTGAACAGCGCCGCGTCGCGGAGGGCGACGGGACCCGAGGTGAAGGCGCTCACGGCGCCCGGCGGCGCGAGGACCAGTGGATCGCGGCGATGCGCCAGCCCGCGGCGTCGCGCACCAGCACCATCAGCTCCGCTGAGTCGGAGTCGATGGCCCGGCCGCGGAACTCGCCGTGCACACGGGACACGGAGGTCGCCCACGCGACGTCGCCCTGGATCCGCACCGTCACGGCGCCCGGCTCGCTCGTCGTCGCCCGGGCGAACTCGATGTCCCCCGGCAGGTGGCCCGCCCGGTACTCGGCCACGGTCTCGGCGCCGCCGGCCTCGAGGATCGTCGCGCCGGGCGCGAGCAACGCCAGCGCCGTGGCGGAGTCCCCGGAGCGGAGCGCCGCGTGGAACGCGGCGACGATCGCGGCGACGGCGGCGCTGTCGGTTGACGCTGGGGCGATCACCCGTTCACTTGCGGCGGCGGGGGACGGGAGCAGCGACAGGACGAGCGTAGCGAGGATCCTCATCATCGGAGGCGCTCCATGCGGGCAGGCTTCGTGAGTGTCGTGATCGTGGTCGCTGCGGCGTTCCCGGGAGTCGCCCAGGTACCCGCCCTCGGTAATCTGGCATTCATGGCGGGTTGCTGGAACGGGGACGCCGGGCGGGGCCGCATCATCGCGGAGTCCTGGACCCCGCCGACGGTCAACGTGATGCTGGGGACGACCCGGTACCTCGCGGGGGACCGCACCGTGTCGTGGGAGTTCACGCTGATCGAGGCCGACTCGGGCGGGATCACGATGACGCCGCATCCCCGGGGCCAGGCGCCGACGCCGTTCCGCCTGACCCGGCTGGCGCCCGACACGGCCGTGTTCGAGAACCCGGCGCACGACTTCCCGCAGCGCATCGTCTATCGGCGGGCGGCGGACACGCTGATCGCGCGGATCGAGGCTGATACGCCGCGGGTCCGCGGGTCCGAATGGCGGATGGTGCCGGCCACCTGTGCGTGACGGTGGCGCTTGCGGCGGCGCCGGGCTCGACCGCCGCGGAGGCGTCTGGCGCA
>DASPFU010000155.1:0-15022 GCA_035620935.1 Gemmatimonadales bacterium | reverse complement strand
TCCCTCGCTCCAACTTCCACCTGCTGGGAGGCGCCGGCACGATCATCCGCAGCGGCGACGCGTGGGAAGGGCTGGAGAGTCTCTCCTCGATCACCGGCGTCGCTGGATTCGGCGTGCGTGCCGCCGTGACGCCCAAGCTGGCGCTCGACGTGAAGATCGAGGGCTACTTCTACAGCTTCAAGCCGACCGATCCGACTGCCGGCGGTGACGCCTTCCCGTCCGAGTTCCAGACGGACTTCGTCGTCGCGATCGGCATACCGCTCGCCCTGATGAAGTAGCGCGCCCGCATTTCCGATGCCCACGGGGGACGCCGCGCGCCGGCGTCCCTCGTTTGTTCGCCTGTCGGATGCTTGTGCCGCACGAGGCCGGCACGCTAGGTTGGGCACGATGCCCCTTCCGTTCGCGCCTTCGGATCCGCTGACGCTCGGCGTCGAGCTGGAGCTGCAGCTCATCGACGCGGAGTCACGCGACCTCACACCGGCCGCCTCTCAGGTGTTCGAACGCCTGGGGGGCCCCCGCTCGAACATCAAGCCGGAGATCTTTCAGGCGATGCTCGAGGTCTCCACGGGCATCTGCCGCGACGTGACGGAAGTGCGTCGCGATCTGGACGCCGTCCTCGCCGAGGTGCGGCAGGCGGCCGACGCCCTGGGCCTCCGCCTGGCGAGCGCCGGCTCGCACCCGTTCGCGCGCCACCGCGAGCGGCTGGTGTACCCGGCCGAGCGCTACCAGGGACTGATCGACCGCAACCGCTGGGTGGCGCGCCGATTGATGGTCTTCGGGCTCCACGTCCACGTGGGGATGCGCGACGCGGAGTCGGCGCAAGGGGTCATCAACGGTCTGCTGCCCTTCCTCCCGCACCTCCTGGCGTTCTCAGCCAGCTCGCCCTTCTGGCAGGGATCGGACACGGGGCTCGCGTCGTCGCGCATCTCCATCTTCGAGGCCCTGCCGACGGCGGGCCACCCCTGCACGTTCCGGGACTGGCGCGACTTCGAATGCGTATACGACGCGATGGTCGCCTCCGGGGCGATCCGATCGATCAAGGACCTGTGGTGGGACGTGCGGCCGCAGCCCGACTACGGCACGATCGAGATCCGCGTCTGCGACGGGCTGCCGACCCTGCGGGAGATCGTGGCGCTCGTGGGTGTGGTGCACAGTCTCTGTGCGTGGCTCGATACCCGGTACGCAGCCGGAGAGCGACCCGACCCGCCGTCGATGTGGACCCTGCGGGAGAACAAGTGGCGCGCGTCGCGGTGGGGGCTCGACGCCGACGTGATCGTCGCGGACGACGGCCGGACGCGGCCGCTCCGGGAGGAGTTCGTGGACCTGCTCGAGCGGCTGGCACCCTGGGCGGCACAGTGTGGGGCGGCCGGCGCCCTCGCGGACGCCGCGCGGATCCTCGCCGGGCCGCTCAGCTACGAGCGCCAGCGGGCCCTGTTCGCCCGCCACGGGTCGCTCCTGCCGGTAACGGACGCGCTGATCGCCGAGCTGGCGACTGACCGCGCGGTGTGCGGCGAGTCCCGGCCGGCGTCCGACGCGCTTTGACAGCCCGGTCGAGCCCGCACGACGAGCCCTGGCCTGTGGGGACGCGCCCGGGAGGACTCGAACCTCCGACCAACAGCTTAGAAGGCTGTCGCTCTATCCAGCTGAGCTACGGGCGCCTGACCGCCTAAAATAACGCGTCCGTCGCCCGACGGCGGGTCAGTGACAGGTCCCGACCCCCGAGTCCCGGAACGTCCCCCCGGCGACCGGAATGAACTCCCAGGCGTACCAGTCGGCGTACAGCGTGAGCTTGAGCACGCCGTGGGTGTCGGTGCTGAAGGCCTCGGTGTTGGCGATCGGCGTGGCGAAGTCGTAGAGACCCCGGCCGCCGGTGCCGACCACGAATTCGCGGATCCCCCGCGCGTCGTCCCGCACGCCCGCCGCGGTCTGCGGCGCGAACCGCTGGTAGTTATGGTCGTGGCCGACCAGCACCACGTCCGCGCCGGCGTCCTCCAGCGCCTGCCACAGCGGCGCGGGAGCCGTCGAGTTGCCGTGCGACCCCGAGCTGAAACGCGGATGGTGCCAGTAGGCGAGCGTGCAGCGCGCTGTGCTCGCCGCCAAGTCGCCCCGCAGCCACTGCTCCTGCGCGGACCCGACCGTCATCGCGACGTTGCTGTTGAGCGACACGACGTGCCACGCGCCGAGGTCGTAGCTGTAGTAACCTCGGCCCGCGGGCCCGGCGGCGTCGCCGAAGTAGGCGTAGTACGGCGCCGCGCCGCTCGTGTTGTAGTCATGGTTGCCGGGCGACGGGCGGGTGCGCGACCGGTGCCGGCCCCAGGTGGAGTCGTAACAGGTCGCGAACTGGGAGGCCGTCCCGTTGGGGTAGACGTTGTCGCCGGCCGTGAACACCGTCCCGGCGATCGAGTCGAGCAGCAGTGCCGTCGCCTCGTCCGCCTCCGTGTTGCAGTCCGCGATGTCCCCCGCTCCGACCAGCACCACCCCGCCCGTTCCGACCACGATGATCAGCGTGTCCGGCACCCAGCCCGCCGCCGACCCGACGACCGTGTCGATCCCCGCGCCGACGGCGGTGGCGAGCACCGCGCCGTAGCCCGAGCTGCTGGCGACTATGGCGATCGTGTCCGACAGGACCACCACCCCGGGGTTCGTGTGCCTCATCGAGACGACGAGATCCGTCGGGAGCACACCGGCGACGCGGATGCCGAGGGCCCGCTGCTGCCCCGACCCGAGCGTCACGATCGTCTCGTCGAACTGGAGCCGTCGTTCGACCACGGTCACGGGCGGGGTGGTGTCGGGCGCGTACCGGTAGAACGCGGCGCGCGGGTCCGCCACCGTGAGCACCGCGGTGCCGGGTGCGAGGAACGTCAGGGTCGTTGGGGCCGAGGCCGTCTGGCCCGCGCGGATCGTGAGGAGCCCTGAATCCACCGCGATCACGGCCGGATCGGACGAGGTGAGCGCGAAGGTCACGTCCTCGACCGGCGCTGCGTCGCCGGTGCGGAGGACGACCTGTCCGGGCGGATCCCCCGCATAACGCGGCAAGTCGAATCCGAACGACGGGACCGGCTGGACCCGGGGCGTCTCCACGACGACGACGGACTGCGCCGGCGCCCGCCCGTCGGCCGTAGCGGTGACCACGGCCACGCCGATCGTGTCGCCGGCCGTCAGCTGCGCGGTGGCCCCGGGCGGAGCGCTCCCGATCGGGATGTCCACCGAATCCGGCGCCACCCGCGCCACCAGGGTATCGCTGCTGGCGAGGTGCAGCCGCACACGCGCACTCGGCACGCGATCGAGGCCGACCGAGCCGGTGTATCGCTGCCGCATGCCGACGCGCACGGTGTCGCCGAAGAGGAGGAGGGGCGGCAGGACGACGCGCACGGGCGCCGTGGTGTCCGGCGGGTAGAGGCCTGCCGAGTCCTCGAGCACGAGGCGCGCGACCCCTGGTCCGATCCACCGCGCGGACACGGGCGACAGCGCCCGGACCGCGTGTCGCCCCGGTTCCGCGCGCAGCACGGTGGAATCGGTGGATCGCACGAATACCGTCACCGAGTCCAGGGCGCGATGCAGGGCTCCGGTGGTATCGCCGATGCCGACGAAGCCGGACCACGGGTCGTCATCCAGCCTCACCTCCGCCGGGAGATTCCCCTGGACGAAGAGCCGTGGCGGTGTCACGGTCATCGCGAGCGGCGGACCTGTAACATCGCAGGCGGTGACGGTCAACGTCACCGGGCCCAGTTGGCGGCCCTGGAGCGCCGCGGCGGCCAGTATGAAGGGGGGGCCGGCCGGCGCCCAACCCAGGAGCCCGAGCGTGAGGCGAGTCGTGTCGCTGGTCGCGATGGTGAGGTCGATCGGCAGGACCACCTCGCCCACGGAGTCGATAACCGCGCCGCCCACCCACTGCCCTACGCCGACCGTGGCGACCGGTTGCAGTTGGTACGTCCGCACCTGGAGCCCGAACGAGGGTGCCGCCGCGATCGTGAACACCCACTGCTCGGAGAAGCCGTCGGCGGATGCGGAGATCACAACCGTCCCGACCGCCCGCGGATCGAGCCACCCGGTCGAATCGACCGTGGCGCGGGTGGTGTCGGAGGAGTTCCAGACGATGTGGGCATCGGGAACGGGATGTCCGCGCGCGTCGACCGGGTACACCCAGAGCCCCACGGGACACGCGCGGTACGCGGACTCCCGGTAGATGGTCATGTCGGCGACGCGCTGCCGGACCACCACCACCGCGGAGTCCTCCGCGCCGCCCGCCTCGCGGACCCGGATCCGCGTCGTCCCGTTGGCCCGCGCAACCACCAGCGCTGAGCGCACCGACCCCCCGTTCACCGCGAGGTACGCCACTCCCGTGTCGCTCAGCGTCCAGGTGTAGGCGCCGCCCGCATACGGCTGGGTCCCGCTGAACGCCTGCACCGAGACGGCGCGTTCGTCGCCCAGCGAGGCGAGGGTGTCGAGCGCCGGGCTCAGCACGATCGACGTGATCTGGGGGACGGGGCCGAGCGCGTCGCCGCTGCAGGTCAGCGACCCGAGCACCGCGAGCCCGGCTGCCCAGGGGCGGCCGGCCGACCAGCCTGCGACCTTGCGAACCACGTGATCCGACCCTCTCGTCGAGTCGGGGCGCCGGGATTCGAACCCGGGACCTCCTGGTCCCAAACCAGGCGCGCTACCGGACTGCGCCACGCCCCGCGACGGCTGCAAACATAACCCGTTCGCGCCGTCCGCAGAGCCCCGCCGCCCGGTCACGCCCGGACCCAGGGTCCCGCAGCCGGACGCGGCGGTCGCTACCGCTCCTGCTGCCGCCGCAGCACTTCGATCAGCGCGCGGAACGCGCGCCCACGATGCGATACCCGGTGCTTCGCGTCGGCCGGTGCCTCGCCGAACGTCATACCGAGGTCGAGCGACCAGAACAGCGGGTCGTAGCCGAACCCGCCCGTGCCGCGCGCGACGTCGAGCACCCAGCCCTCGCACAATCCCTCCACCACCAGGGGATCGGCGTCGGGCGTGGCGACGAAGGCGACGACGCAGCGATACCGCGCCGTTCGCCGTTCGGGACGCACGCCCCGGAGCCGTTCGAGGAGCAGCGCGTTGTTCGCCGCCTCCACCCCCTCCTCCCCCGTCCCCCGTCCCCGCTCCCCGGCCCAGCGGGCGGACTCGACTCCAGGGGACCCGCCGAGCGCATCCACCTCGATCCCGGAGTCGTCCGCCGCCGTGGGCACGTCGCTCCGGCGGGCGAAGTACCGCGCCTTGGCGATGGCGTGAGCGGCGTAGGTCTCCCCCGCCTCGAGGTCCGCTTCCTCGGGTCGCGGCTCCAACCCCAGCTCGTCAGGGAAGCCGGGCGTGAACGGCGAGCCGGCGAACAGGGCGCGGATCTCGCGGGTCTTGCCGGCGCTGCGGGTGGCAATCAGGAGATTCATTGCGGATTGCGGATTGCGGATTGCGCATTGGCACGCACGATCAGCCCCGCCCGCGCAGGCGCTGCGCCAGTGAGGTGGTCGACGCGCCTTCGACCAGCGGCACGCGCACCACGCGCCCGCCCCATCCGCCGATCTCCGCGGCGCCGACGATCTGGTCCCGGGCGTAGTCGGCGCCCTTGACCAGCACGTCGGGCCGCAACGCGACGATCAGCTCGCGCGGCGTGTCCTCCTCGAACAGCACGACACAGTCCACGGCCGCGAGCGCCGCCACCACGCGCGCCCGCTCGCGTTCCCGCACGAGCGGCCGCTCCGCACCCTTCCCGAGACGACGGACCGACGCGTCGCCGTTCACCCCCACGACGAGCGCGGCGCCTTCCGCGCGCGCGGCCTCGAGCAGGGCCACGTGCCCGACGTGCAGCAGGTCGAAGACGCCGTTGGTGAACACCACCGGCCCGCCCTGCGCCCGGCGCCACGCCACGGCGTCGGCGAGCGACCGGACCTTCGCGGCGGAGGTCACGGCGACGCGGCGCTCAATGGCCGGATCCCGCGGCCGGGCTCGGATCCACCGGCGAGCCCTCCGTCGCGTGGCTGCCCCGGCGCTGGAACGCCGCCTTGACGAGCGGGGGAGCGATGAAGGTGGTCACCATCACCATCAGCAGCACCGCCGTGAAGAGCGACTGGGACAGCACGCCGACGGCGAGCCCGATGTTCGCGAAGATCAGGCCGACCTCGCCGCGCGGCACCATCCCGAAGCCGACCGCCCAGCGGTTCGCGCGCAGCCAGAACGGTGCCCATCCCGCGGCCAGCTTGCCCGCGATCGCGATGAGCACCAGGACCCCCCCGATCACCAGCGTGCCGCGCGTGGCGGGGTCACCGGGATCGAACACCCCCAGGTCGACGCGCGCCCCGATCAGGAGGAAGAAGACGGGCGTGAAGACGTCGGCGATCGGGCGGGCGCCGCGGTCGATTTCCTTCACCTGCTTCGTCCCCGCCACGACGATGCCGGCGGCGAACGCCCCGATGATCAGGGCCGAGCCCGCCACGTCGGCGAGCGCCGCCAGCCCGAGGATGAAGGCGAAACCCACCACGATCGTCATCCCGCGCACGCGCAGTCGGTCCACCCAGGCGAACAGCCGCGGGGCGAGCGCCAGGCCGACGACGACCGCCGCGACGAGGAACCCCACCGCCGCGCCGAGGCGGCGCGCCACATCGAACACGGTGAGGGTGGCGCCGGCGGCGAGACCCGACACGATGCCCAGGAGCACCAGCCCCACGATGTCGTCGAGCACGGCGGCGCCGAGGATCAACTGCGACTCGACGGTGCGCATCACCTTGAGGTCGGTGAGCACGCGGGCAGTGATGCCGACCGATGTGGCCGTGAGCGCGGCGCCGACGAACAGGCCGGTCACCGCGGGCGACGCCACGGTGTGGACGTACGGGTTGAGCGGCGACAGCCAGTACGCCAACCCGAGGCCGAACGGCAGGGCCACGCCCGCGAGGGCCACCGCGGCCGCCGCGCCACCCACCTTGCGCATCGCGCGCAGGTCGGTCTCGACGCCGATCTCGAACAGTAGGATCACGACGCCGATCTCGGCGATCAGGCCGATCGCCGCGGCCACCGGGTCTCCGGGCGCGAGCGGGATCACGTCGAAGACGCTGGTGCCGAGGAGGATGCCGACGACGAGCTCGCCCAGCACCGGGGGCTGGCCGATCCGCTCGAAGACCTCGGCGGTGAACCGACCCGCCGCGATCATCAGGGCGAGGATCGCGAAGAACCGGACGGTGTCCTCGCCGCCGCCCGCCGCCGCCAGCGCGGGCAGCAGGAGGGCGAGCAGCAGGAGCCTAGAGCGGCTGGGTCGCCCGGGGCGCGAAGACGAACGTCCGCCGGAAGAACGGCAGGTCGACCGACTCACTGTACCTCGTCTCGATGCTGATCTGGCGCGGGTTCTCGGTCCGCCGGATCACGATCCGGGCGGCGACCGAGTCGGGCAGCCCGAGCTGGTCGGCCTTGTGCTGCAGCCGGCGGCGGATGGTCCCGTCGTCGATCGCGGAGCTGAGGCGGGCCTGGGTTTTCATCTCGTCATGGAACTGGACGTAGCGCACCCACAACTCGCCGATGTTGACGCCGTAGTACAGCAACCCGGCGAACACGGCCAGCGACACGAGGCAGCCGAGCGACGCCTTGCCGCGCCGCTCCCCGCGCACGGTCACCACTGGGACTGCGCCCCCTGCACGATCTCGTTCACGAGTTTCTCCAGGGCCTGGCGGCGTCCGTCCGCTTCCGCGGGGGGCGCGTACTCTCCGACGACCGTGATCCCGGGCCGGCGCCACAGCGGCGACCCGTCGCGCTGATCGACGATCTCCAGCTCGACGGTGATCTGGACCTGGCGCCGCGTCACCTCGACATCGCCCTCGCCGGGGCGGATCTGCGTGGGGACGTCCGGATCGTACCGGACGATCCGGCCGCGCAGCACCGCGTCCGCCGTCGCCTCGCCCGCGGACCGCAGACCCAGCCGGTCCTCCATCGCCTCGCGCACGGCGGTGTACACCTCGAGCGTCAGCGCCGGCTCGGGCGTCAGGTTGTCGAACGGGAGGATGGCGATCGTCTTGACGTGAGGAGCGAACCCACCGCCGGCGAAGCCGTAGCAGGCCCCGGCCACGAGCGCGCTAACGAGCGCGCCACAGACCCGGAGCGATCGCCGCCATCGTGTCACGTCCCTGCACGGTGAGCTCAAATCGGGCCGACGCCTCCGGGAAATCGATGCGGGCGGATACCGGCAGTCCATCCGGGCCGTACTCGGTCCGGCTGCGTGCGCGCACCTTGCCTCCCTGTCGCCACTCGGCCTCGAGCAGCAGCGGCGCGGTGTCGCGCACGGCGTAGTCCAGCGTGTCCACCCCGCCCGTCACGAACCGCCACAGCACCCGCCCCGGCTCCTGTCGCCCGAACACCGCCGCGTCCGCCGCGGGGGGTTGCACCGCGCCGAGCGCCGCCCACAGGACCGGGATCCCCCGGACCAGGGGCCCGAACTCGCCGGGCGGCTGGGTCCACAGCACCGAGTCCCCGATGATCGCGGCCGCGCCCGAGTACCCGAAGGGACCGCGGAAATCGAACCGGAGCGAATCGGGCGGCGCCACCCGGGCCACGCCCCGCCCGGTGTATCCAGCCCGCCCGTCGCGGTAGCGCCAGCGGAACTGGACCGCGGTCTGCCGGCGCGGCAGCGTCGCGGCCGCCCACGCGACCGCCGCTGCATGGTCCGCGGGCACCAGTCCGGCCGGCAGCAGCGGGGCGGGCCGGCCGCCGCATCCCAGCATGACGGTTCCGGCGCCAATGTAGGAGACGCGCCGGAGGCGGTCAAGCAGAACGCGTTGGAGCATCAATAGTTGAAGCCGAAGAAGAAGTCCACGAACCGGCTGGTCCGCGACTGCTGCGGCAGGCCGTAGCGCGACCAGTCCCCGGTGCGGAAGCGCCACCCCATGTCGAGCCGCAGCACCAACGGCGCGGCCAGCGGGAAGCGGAAGCCGAACCCGGTCGCGCCGAGCGCGCCGCGGTCGGACGTGGTCGGCGTCCATACCCGCCCCAGGTCCACGAACATCGCGCCCTGGACGCCCGGGAAGCGCGCCGCGCCGAAGGGGAAGCCGATCGTGAGGAAGTCGGTCAACGGGAATCGCCATTCGAGGTTCGCGAGCCACGCCCGGGTGCCGACGACATAGTAGTAGCGCGGGTACCCGCGCAGGAACCACGTGCCCCCGAGGTTGACCTGGCGGGGCCGCTCACCCCCGGCCATGTAGCCGATGAGGCGCAACGCCAGCGCGCTGCGCAGCCCCGTGCGGAGGTAGCGGCGCAGGTCACCCCAGGCCGACCACGAGTCGAACCGGCCGTGCGACAGGTCGTTGGTGAGCCCGCCGGTGAGGGTGTAGCGCACCCCGTCGATGGGGCCGGTCATGAGCCACAGGGTGTTGTCCTTGACGTAGCTCAGGTAGTTGGACGCGAGCCACGCCTCGCGCTGGAGGCCCCCGGACTGCGACGGGAAGAGATCCTCGCGGCGCGACCGCTCCAGCCGGAATTCGGCCTCGATCCGCTGGTAGCGCGACAGGGGGTAGCGCAGCTGGGTGAACCCGCCCCACGAGCTTTCGTTGTACGGCGTGCTCAGATCCAGCTCGTAGAACGTGCCCTTGACCCGGAACGCCCCGACGCCCCAGTTCATCCGGCGCGACTGGTTCAGGTAGAACAGCGTCCCGTTGACGTTCTCGAGCACGCTCGAGGAGCGTGACTGGTACGAGGAGAGCCCGAAGTACAGCAGGTGGTCCCCGATCATGTCGCTGAACAGGAACACCGCGCCCTGCGCCGACCCGATCCCGGGCGCCACGGCCACGTCCCCCGCGGCGAAGTCGAGCGAGAACTTCTTGCGGTACGGATCGGCCGTGGCGGCCGCGGGCTCGGCGTCCAGTTCGGCCCACGACCACTCCGGGGGCAGGCGCTCCGCCGCCAGCTGCACCGGCGCCAGCGTGGTATCGGCGTCCGGCCGCGCGACGTACACGCCGTAGCTCAGGTCCGCGAAGCCGCCGAACAGCACGCCCCGCTCCTCGGGGATCCACTGCGGATCGAACGCGCCGTTGATGGTACGCGTGAGCTGGCGCCCGGTGCCCCCTGAGTCCACGGCGTAGATCTGGAACGTCCCGTCCCGGTCGCTCGTGAAGTAGATGCGGCCGTCGTCGCGCGACCAGCGCGGCGTCTCGTCGCTCCAGTTGCCGTAGGTGAGGTGCTCCACCGCCCCGGTCGCCACGTCGAGGCGGAAGAGGTTCCGGCCGCCTTCGGAACCGAACGCGGTGCGATCGGACGAGAACGCCACCGTGCGACCGTCCGGGCTGAACGTCGGGTCGAGGTCCTCGTACCGGTCCCGCGTGAGCCGCTCGAGCCGGCCGTCCGGGAACCACACGCGGTAGAGATCGGAGTAGCCCGTGATCGACAGCCCGCTGAAGACGACGCTGCGCCCATCCGGGGCCCACGACGGCGACAGGATCGAGACGATCCCCTCGAACTGATAGCGGCCCTGGACGGCGTTCTCCGCCACGCTCCACAGGAACAGGGCATCGCGGTCGAAGTAGCGGCTCGAGAACGCCACCACGCCGTCGTGCGACACGTCCAGGCGGGACGAGAAGAAGTGGAACGACTCGAACTGCTCGTTCCGCTCACCCTTGACCACCGTCCGTGAACGGCCCGCGCCGCCGTGGGAGACGCGGCGCGCGTGGATCTCGGCGTAGCCCCGCGTCGGCGAGAAGTAGAACACCTCGCTCGCCGAGTCCTCCGGCGCGCGCCACGCCACCGGCTTGATCGCGAGATCGGCCACCTTCACCGCGGTGATCGCCAGCGGCCGCCCCTCCGTGACGACCGGGTAGTACCGCTGACGCATCCAGTGCTGCCATTCCTCGGATACCCGCTCGAGGGACCGCCCGTAGATCGCCGCGAAGGCTCGCTCGAAGTCGTCGTACTTCCAGCGCTCGCGGTACATCTGGAGGACGCGCCACTCGCCGTAGGTCTCCGCCAGGAAGCGCTGGATGGCGCCACCCATCGGGTACACGACGCCCCCATACCACCACGTCAGCTCGCCCAGCGTCGGCAAGCGCCCCGACAGGGTCAGATCGCGCAGGATCATCTCGTCGCGCGTGTCTTCGCCCGCCGAGAGGTACTCGGCCAGCCCCTCCGTCCACCACAGCGGCAGGCTCCACATCCGCAGCTTCGGGTATCGCAGGGACATCTCTTCGCCGAGGCTGAGCTGGAAGACGTGCACCAGCTCGTGCCGGATGGTATGACGGAACTCGGCGTAGTTGCCGCGGAACGGCAGGGCCACCCGGCGCTTCGCGAACTCCGTGACCCCCAGCAGACCTTCGGGCGGCACGAACGGCAGGATGTTGGTCTGCTCGAAATCGGCGTGGGAGGCGTACACGATGAACGGGATGCGGCGCGGCACCGCGTGCGCCAGGCGCTGCTCGAGCACCCGGTAGCTCTCCTCGGCGTACGCCAACGTCACCCGCGCGAGCTCGTCCGCCTCCGGATAGTGATACAGGTCCACGTGGTCGCCGCGCAGGACCTGCCAGTCGAACCCGCGATACTGGATCTTGTTCTGGCCGAACCCGAACTGGGCCCGCGCGCTCCCCCCCACGGCGAGCGCCGCCACGCCCACCGCTACCGCGCCGAGGATCCGCCGCATCGTCACCGGCTGATGGCCCGGATCCGATCGCCCTGGGTGACCGCCGGCAGGACGGCCTGCCCCTCGACCACCCGGCCGAAGAGCGGATACGTCCCGTCGAGGTGCGGCTGGGACCCGGACGTGATGAAGAACTGGCTTCCGCCCGTGTCGGGCCCGGACAACGCCATCCCGGTACTACCCGCGGCATAGCGGGTGGGGTTCACCTCATCCCGCAGCACGTAGCCGGGTCCACCCCAGCCGTCGCCGCGGGGGTCCCCCGCCTGGATCACGAATCCCGGTACCACGCGGTGCCAGCGCTGGCCGTCGAAGTACCGCCGGTCCACCAGCTCGAGGAACGCGGCGACGGTGAGGGGGGCCTCGGTGGGCAGCAGCTCGATGACGATTCGCCCGCGGTCGGTGTCGACGGTCACCCGCGGCGCCGCCGCCCCCGCGAGCGCCGGAGCGAGCCAGCGGCGCGCGGCGTCGCGGTACTGGTCTTCGCGCCGCCCCGTGGCGACGGGCGGAGGCGGGCCCCACGCGTCGCGCGCATCGACCAGGTGCTCCACGCCCTGCCGGTACACGAGATAGTCGTCGGGCCGCGGGACCGTGCCGAGGAACCGGTTCGCCACCGCCACCCGCCCGCCGGCGCTGGCCCGGGCGATGGCCCCGAGCGCCGCCACGACCGAGAGGCGCGCATCGTTGAACGGGTCCCCTCCCGCCGCTCGATAGGCCGCGACCAGGGCCTCCACGTCGGACACCGACGCCGCGCGCCCCACGAGATCGGCCGCCACGCTGCGCACGGCCGGGTCGGCGTGGCTCAGCAGCCGGCGGACGCGCGGCAGCAGCGTGGTGTCCGAAGGCGGGACCACGCGCCCCAGGGACTGGAGGGCCATGGCGGCGACGCGCCCATCGGGGTCCTCGGTGAGGCGTTCGAGCGGGGCGCGCTGCCCGGCGGCCCCGTACGCCTCGGCCGCGACGGAACGCCAGCGCCAGTCCTCGTCCGTCGCGAGCGCGCCGAGGACCGCCGCATCGGCGGAATCGGCGGCGCGGCCCGCCAGGGCGAGTCCGATCACCGCCTGGCGGCGGACCGCGAAGTTGGCGCTCGTGAGCCGGGCGCGCAGGGCGACGAGCGCGGCGCTCCCGCCGATGGCGCCGAGCGTGGTCTCCGCCTGCACCACCACGCCGGGATCGGCGTCCCCGAGCAGGGAGATCACGGCGGGGGCTACGCCCGAGTCCTGCAGGGAGGCGAGACTGCGCAGCACGGTGATGCGCAGGTCACGGTCCCGCTGGGTGAGGAGCGGCTGCAGGCGTTGGCCGAGCGCGGCGGGATCGAGGCGCGCGCTGTCCACCAGCGCCCGCGTGATGCCCCGGACCGCGACCGTCTGCACCGCGACGTCGCGGTCGTCCAGCGCCTGGAACAGCGCCACCGCTCCCTGCGGCCGGCGCAGCCGGCCGATCGAGTAGAGTGCGCGCCACCGCGCCGCGATCTCCTGCGACTCGACGAACAACAACAGCTCCTCGAGGGGCGCGCGCTCCCCCAGGCGCCAGGCCTCGACCAGCGCCGCGGCGACCGCGGGCGAAGCGACTGGCGTCCCGGCACCGGCCTGCAGAATCTGCCGGAGGGCGGCCGCCCCCGCGTCTCCCCCGATCCTGGCGATCGCGGTGGCCGCCTCCGCCTGCACGCTCGGCCGGCGGTCCGCGCGGACGAGGGCGATGAGCGGCTGCAGTCCACCCGCATCCCGCAGCAGGCCGAGCGCGAACGCCGCGGCCGCGGCCACCGGCTCGGCCGTGTCGCCCAGCGCCGACACCAGGACGTCGACCGCCTGGCCGTCCCCGATACGCCCGGCCGCCAGCGCCGCCTGTCGCCGCACGCCCGCGTCCGGCGCCTGGAGGAGCTCGCGGAGGAAGGCCCCGTCGTACCGCCGGGCGTCGGTGTCCTGCAGCAGCCGGGCGAGCTGGCTCACGACGGCTTCGTCCACGGCCGGTGGACGGTCCTGCGCCGGCGCGGGCGCCGCGGTCAGCGCCGCCGCGAGGACGGCGCCGGCCGCGCTACAGGCGGACGGGATCCGGGATCGCCTGCAGCAGCGCACGGACGCCCTCGGGAATGCGGCTCAGCCCGTGCACCCGATCGAGGGCGACGAGCGCGGTCTCACCGGTGGCCAGCAGGTCGCCGGTCCCGGCGCGCTCCACGGCGTAGCCGAAAATCACGCGCCGGCTGGCCACCTCGCGGGCCCAGCACCGGATGCGGAGCAGATCGTCGTAGCGGGCGGGCTGTCGGTAGCGGACGCGGGCTTCGGTGACCGCGAGATACGTCCCCTGCTCTTCCATGTCCCGGTAGGTGAACCCGGTGCGGCGCAGGTACTCGGTCCGCGCCATGTCGAACCAGACGAGATAGTTCGCATGGTACGCGAACGTCATCTGGTCGGTCTCGGAGTAGTTGACGCGGTGCTCGATGACGCTGATCGGATCAGCGGCCGTCCGCGCCGCCAACGGGGCCGCGGGGCTCACTCGCCGTAGGGGATCCAGATGTTCTTCACCTCCGTCGCGCGGCGCAGGAACTCCCGACCTTCGCCGCGCACCGGATCGAACCAGTCGCGGGGCGACACGATCCAGGTCCGCTTCATGTTGCCGGCGGACGCCTCCTCCACGTCCCGGGCCCCCGCCGCGGAGCCGCAGAACCACAGTCCGTCCACGTCGAGGTGCTCAGCCAGGACGCGCGCGAGCGCCTCCTTGTCTCCGGTCACGATGTTGACCACGCCGTCGGGCAGGTCCGAGGTCTCGAGCACGCCGTAGAAGTCCGTCGCGACCAGGGGATGCGCCTCGGACGGCACCACCACCACCGTGTTCCCCGTCGCGACCGCCGGGGCCACCAGTGACACGAAGCCCAGCAGCGGCGCGTCCTCGGGCGCCGCGAGCCCGAGCACGCCGACCGGCTCGTTCATCGCTAGGGTGACGCCGCGGAACGGCACCCCGTGCACCGCCCCATCGTGCTTGTCGGACCAGGCGGCGTAGGTGAACAGCCGCGATAACGCCGCGTCCACCTCAGCCATGGCCCGCTCCGCCGGAGCCCCGGTCATCGCGCTGAGGCGTGCCGCGAACTCCGCGCTCCGGGCCGACAGGTTCTCCGCCACATAGTAGAGGATCTGGGCCCGGACGTGACCCGCCCCCCGCCCCCAGCCCGCCGCCGCATGCGCGGCCTCCACGGCATTGCGCACGTCCTTGCGGTTCCCCTCCCCCACCTCCCCCACCAGCCCTCCATCCGGCCCGCGCACCGGGCGGGCGTAGCCCTGATCGGGGCGCACCTGCTTGCCGCCGATGAAGAGCTTGGGAGTGCGGTCGATCGCCGGGAGCCGGGAGCCGGGAGCCGGGAGCCGTTCGTCCGGCGCGGTGCCGACCGGCGTCGCCGCCGGACCGCTCATCGGAGCG
>DASPFU010000154.1:0-10213 GCA_035620935.1 Gemmatimonadales bacterium | reverse complement strand
ACCTCCCGTGACACGACGGCCTTCCAGGCCCGGGTCCTGGACCGCGACCTGCCGCGCGCCATCGACGTGCTCACCGACGTGGTGCGGCGCCCGGTGCTGCGCGAGGCCGACCTCGAGCTCGAGCGCAACGTGATCCTCGAGGAGATCAACACCGTCCTCGACACCCCCGATGACCTGGTGTTCGACCTGTCGGCCGAGGCGCTGTGGCCGGAGCATCCGTACGGCTACACGATCCTCGGGACGCGGGAGTCCGTGGCCGCGATGTCGGCCGCGGACGTGCGCGAGCGTCACCGTGCCGCCTACGTGCCCGCGAACTGCGTGGTCGCCGCGGCCGGCAACCTCGAGCACGACGCGCTGCTGGACCTGCTCGCCCACGAGGGCTGGTTCGACGCCGCGGGCCCCGGGACGCCGCCGCCGCTCGCGACCGTGCCGGCCGCCGTGCGCGGGGTGGAGGTGCGGCACGCCCGCGACAGCGCGCAGGTGCACCTCGTCTTCGCCACCGACACCATCCCGTTCGCCGACCCGCGGCGCTACGCGGTGATGGTCGTGTCCAGCGTGCTGGGGGGCGGGATGTCGAGCCGCCTGTTCCAGCGCGTCCGCGAGGAGCTGGGGCTCGCATACTCGGTCTTCAGCTTCACGTCGTTCCTGCAGGGGACGGGCCTCACCGGCGTGTACGTGGGGACCCAGCCGCGCACCGCACCGCGCGCGGTCGATGCGATCAAGGCCGAGCTGGCGCGCCTGGCCCACGAAGGCCTGCGCGGCGCCGAGCTGGCGGAGGCGAAGGAGCAGACGCAGGGGCAGCTGATGCTCGGCCTCGAGAGCCCGACGGCGCGGATGTATCGGCTGGCGAGCTGCGCGATCTACGACGACCCCTACCGATCGCTGGACGAGATGCTGGCCAGGGTGGCCGGTCTCAGCGAGGAGGATGTGGCGGCGGCGGCCGCGGAGTACTTTACCCCCGACCGCCAGACCCTCGTCTGGCTCGGCCCGACACCTGCGTAACGCGAGCGCAACGGAGCGATCATGATCGTCGGAGTGCCGAAGGAGATCAAGACGGCGGAGAACCGCGTCGCCCTCGTGCCCGCGGGCGCGGAAGCGCTGGTGGCCGACGGTCACACCGTGCTGGTGGAGCAGGGGGCGGGCGTGGGCAGCGGGTTCGCCGACGACACGTATCGGGCGGCGGGCGCGACGCTCGCCCCGTCCGCCGCCGACGTATGGCAGCGCGCCGACATGATCCTGAAGGTCAAGGAGCCGATCGAGGTGGAGTGGCCCCGCATGCGGCGGGGTCAGGTGATCTTCACCTACTTCCATTTCGCCGCCTCGGAGCCGCTCACCCGGGCGGTGGTCGCCTCGGGCGCCATCGCGATCGCGTACGAGACGGTGCAGCTCGCGACCGGCGAGCTGCCGTTGCTCACGCCGATGAGCGAGGTGGCCGGGCGGATGGCCGTCCAGGAGGGCGCCAAGTACCTCGAGAAGGTGGCCGGAGGCTCCGGGATCCTGCTGGGCGGCGTGCCGGGCGTGCTCCCCGGCGAAGTCGCCATCATCGGCGGTGGCGTGGTGGGCCACAACGCCGCCAAGATGGCGGCGGGACTGGGAGCCCACGTGACGCTGCTGGACGTGTCGCTCGATCGCCTGCGCCATCTGTCGGATGTGCTGCCGGCGAACGTGGACGTGGTATACTCGAACCGGCACAACATCCTCGACGTCCTCAAGCGCGCCGACCTGGTGATCGGCGCCGTGCTGCTGCCGGGTGCCAAGGCGCCGAAGCTCGTCACCCGCGCCGACCTGAAGCTGATGAAGCCGGGGTCGGTGGTGGTGGACGTGGCCGTGGACCAGGGTGGCTGCATCGAGACGATCAAGCCGACCACCCACGAGAACCCGACCTATGTCGTGGACGGCATCGTGCACTACGCCGTGGCCAACATGCCGGGGGGCGTGCCGCGCACCAGCACCCTGGCGCTCACCAACGCCACGTTCCCGTACGCCAAGCGGCTCGCCCGCCACGGGTGGAAGGCGGCGTGCAAGGCCGACCCCGCCCTCTTCCTGGGTCTCAACGTGATCGAGGGCCAGGTCGTGTATCCCGGCGTGGCCGAGGCCTTCGGCCTGGCGCTCGCCGACCCGCAGCAGCTGGTGTGACGCGCCCCGTCGTCCAGGTCCTCCGGCTGTCGCACCACGAGGGCCTGCCGCTGCCTTCGCGCCAGACGGCGGGGGCGGCCGGGTACGACGTGTGCAGCGCCGACCCGGACTTCGTGATCGAGCCGCTCGAGCGCCGCCTGGTCCGCACCGGCCTGGCCCTCGCCATCCCCGCGGGCTACGAGGCCCAGGTGCGGCCCCGTTCGGGACTTGCCGTGCGCTACGGCCTCACGCTCCCCAACGCCCCCGCCACCATCGACTCCGATTACCGCGGCGAGCTGATGGTGCCGATCGTGAACCTCGGGACCGAGCCCGTCGCGGTCGCCCGCGGCACCCGCATCGCCCAGCTCGTGTTCCAGCGGGTGGAGGACGTCGAGCTCCACGTGACCGACGCGCTGCCGCCCTCGGAGCGGGGCGCGGGCGGGTTCGGGAGCACGGGTGACTGAGCCAATGCGGAATGCGGAGCGTGGAATGCGGAATAGCCAGGCCGACGTCCGCTCCGCCGATTCCGCATTCCGCATTCCGCATTCGCCATTGCCCCCGGTGCTCTGCTATCACCGCGTCGGCGGTCCGCTCGAGCTGGGCGTCACGCGCGTGTCGCCGCGGACGTTCCAGCGGCAGATGTCGGTCCTGGCGCGCGCCGGCTGGCGCACCCTGACGGTCGCGGAGTATGCCGACCGCATCACGCGTCCCCCGTCCCCCGTCCCCCGTCCCGCGCTCCTGCTCACGTTCGACGACGGCTACGCCGTGCTCGCCCGGCATGCGTACCCCGTGCTCGCCGACCTGGGCCTGACGGCGGTCACGTTCCTGGTGACGGATTACGTCGGCCGCACGAACACGTGGGATGCGCGCTACACGTGGCGGCGGCTGCCGCACCTCGACTGGGACACCATCGCCCACTGGCGGGCTCGCGGGTTCGAGTTCGGCTCGCACGGGGCCACGCACCGGCGACTCACCTGGGCCGACGATGCGGCGGTGGCCCACGAGCTGGCGCGGTCACGGGCGACGCTCACCGCGCGACTGGGCGAGGACGCGGGGGCGGCGGTGGCGTACCCCTTCGGCGCGACCGAGCCCCGCGTCGGTCGGCTGGCGCGGGCGGCGGGGTACCGGCTGGGGTTCGCGGGCGTACGCGGGACCGTGGCGGACCCGTTCGATCAGCCCCGGGTCGGCGTGTATCTGTGGGACCGGTTCGCGCCGCCGCTGGGACTGCGCGACGGGCTGCCGGGGGCGGTGGGCCGGGCCGCGGCGCACGTGGCGAACCGATGCTCGGTAGGCACGAGTGCGCTGCTGGCACTGATGCGAAGTCGGGAGCCGGGAGCCGGGAGCCGGACGTAATGCGGCGGCACCGGCTCCCGGCTCCCGGCTCCCGTCCTACAGGCCTTCTTCTCCGCTCACCGCCATCCCCATCGCGTGGTACCCCTTGTCCACGTACAGCGTGACGCCCGTGATGCCGCTCGCCAGCGTGCTGGCGAGGAACGCGGCCGCGGTGCCGACCTCGCGCGCCGCGAGTTCTTCACCGATCGGCGTGTTGCGGCGATAGTAGTCGACCATGCGCTCGATCTTGCCGATCGCGCTCGCGGCGCGTGACGCCAGCGGGCCGGCGGAGATCGTGTTCACCCGCAGGCCGTAGCGGCGGCCCGCCTCGTAGGCCAGCGTGCGGGTGTCGCTCTCCAGCGCCGCCTTGGCCGACGACATGCCGCCGCCATAGCCGGGGATCACCCGCTCCCCGGCGAGGTAGGTGAGGGACAGGACGGAACCGCCGGGACGCATCAGCGGACCGAGCCGGGCCACGAGCGACGTGAGCGAGTAAGCGGAGACGCCCACCGCGGCGAGATAGCCGGCCCGGCTGGTCTCGATGAGCGGCTTCTTCACCTCCGGGCCGTTGGCGAGCGAGTGCACCAGGATGTCGAGCGGCCGCTCGCCGAAGTCGGCGGCCAGGCGCTGCGCCAGGCCCTCGACCGAGAAATCCCCGACCTCCCGGTACCGCTTGTTGGCGCGGATGTCCTCGGGGGCGTCGGCGAGCGTGTCGTAGGCGGCGTCCAGTGGGTAGATACGCTCGAACGCCAGCAGCGCGCCGTCCGGCATCCGGCGCGCCGCGTCGATCTTGCCGCGCTCCAGCAGGTTGTTGAAGATGTTGAGCGCGGGGGGCCACGTGCCGGTACACACGGTCGCGCCCGCCTCGGCGAGCGCCTTGGCGATCGCGAACCCGAACCCCGCGTCGTCGGCGACGCCGGCGACCAGGGCGCGCTTGCCAGTGAGATCGATACTGAGCATGTGACTCCCCTTTTTCAGATGAAGAACCGCGCCGCCACCGGCAGCAGCGTCGGATGCCGCACCAGGGCCTCGGCGAAGATGCGGCCCAGCGTGCGCCGCTCGCGGGGGATCGCGTTGACGGTCCGGGCCAGGCGGTTGAAGAACCCGTCGTCGAAACGCTCCAGCGCCTGCTTGATCGCGTAGTACTTGCGGTGGTCGTCCCCCAGCAGGTCCATCCACTCGCGGTGGTAGGCCGCGAGGCGCGCCGCGGTCGTATCGCCCGCCCGGATCGCGGCCGCGGCCGCGCGGCCCGCGAGGCGCCCCGACTTCATCGCGTTGACGATGCCGCCGCCCGACAGGGGGTTGACCATGTGCGCGGCGTCGCCGCACAGCAGCACGCCGTCGCCATAGGTGCACGGCACGGTGACGTGGACGATCACCCCGCCCACGGTATAGCCGGTTCGGGCCCCGTCGGGGAAGCGGCGCGCCACCCACTCGTCCAGGTACTGCCGCGCGGTGCGCCCGTCCGCCCGCAGCGCCACGATGCCGAGGCCGACGTTCGCGACCCCGGGCCCCTTGGGGAAGATCCAGGCATACCCGCCCGGTGCGATCGTGCTGCCGAACTGGAGGTAGATCGCATCCGGGTCGCAGGCGATGCCCTGGACCAGGTACTGCGCACAGGACTCCATGTCGCGTGCGGGGACCCGGGTGTCGATACCCGCCCAGCGGCCGACCATCGTCTCCACCCCGTCGGCGCCGATCACCACCCGGGCGCGGACCGTCTCGCCGGCCGTTCCGGCCGCCGTCGCGCGCAGGCGCACCACCCAGTGCCCGTCGTCCCGGGTCATCCCCGCCGCCTCCGTCCCTACCCGCAGCTCCACGCCCGCGGCGCACGCGTCGGCCGCCAGGGCCGCGTCGAAGCGGGTGCGGTCGAGGATCCACCCGACCTCCCGCTCGGCCACCGCGACTTCGGTGTCGTCGGGTGCCAGGAAGATCACGCGGCGGATGCGCCGCGCCACCCACGGCGCGCCGTCGGGGTCGGCGAACTCCCGCAAGCCGGCATCGCCCACCCCCTCGGCGCAGCGCACGGGGGCGCCCACCGCCCGGTCCCGCTCGACCAGCAGGACGGCCAGCTCCGGGGCCGCACGCTTCGCCGCGGCGGCGGCGACCGCGCCGCCGGGACCCGCGCCGACCACCAGCACGTCGACGTCAGCCACGCGCCGCCATCCGGAGAGCGCCGACGGGGCAGGGCGCCACGCACTTGCAGCACCCGGTGCAGGTCGCCGGGTCCACGATGAGGTCGGCCAGGACGATGCGGATCGCGGCCGGGGGGCAGAGCGGCAGGCACAGCCCGCAGCGATCACAGGTCGCGAGGTCGACCAGGGCGATCTCGGCGCGGCGATCGAAGGGCATCGTGCCAAGGCTACGCGCCGGGGTGAAGCGAGTCAAGCTTCGGGCTTGCTTGGGGTTACGCTTTTCGTTACACTGCGGGCCGTGTTGCCGTCTCGCCCCACAGTCCTGAGCCCGATGCGCCCGTGCCGATCAACTGGCCGAAACTGAGTTTCAAGGCATGGAGCCCCGCCAACGAGATCGCCGTCGATCTTGGCACGGCGAACACGCTCGTCTACGTGCGGGGCGAGGGCATCGTGCTGAACGAGCCGTCCGTCGTCGCGATCGAGAAGGCCACGGGGAAGATCAAGGGCATCGGGCTCGAGGCCAAGCGGATGCTGGGGCGCACGCCCGACGGCATCCTGGCGGTGCGGCCGCTCAAGGACGGCGTGATCGCCGACTTCGACGTCACCGAGAAGATGCTGCGGTTCTTCCTCAAGACGATCATCGACCGCCACATGTTCCGGGTCAAGCCGAAGGTGATCGTGTGCGTGCCGAGCGGCATCACCGAGGTGGAGAAACGCGCGGTGCGCGATTCGGCGCAGTCGGCGGGCGCGAAGGAAGTGTACATGGTGGCCGAGCCGATGGCGGCCGCCATCGGCGTGGGCCTGCCCGTCGAGACGCCGACGGGGAACATGGTGATCGACATCGGGGGCGGGACGACGGAGATCGCCGTCATCGCCCTGTCGGGCATCGTGTCGGACACGTCGATCCGGGTCGGTGGCGACGAGCTGGACCAGGCGATCGTGCAGTTCATGCGGAAGAACTACAATCTGCTCATCGGCGAGCCCACGGCGGAGCAGGTGAAGATCCAGATCGGCTCGGCGGCGGCGGTGGGCGAGGAGCGGGAGATGGAGGTGCGGGGCCGCGACCTGGTCTCGGGCATCCCCAAGATCGTGCGGGTGCACTCGAGCGAGATCCGCGAGGCCGTGCAGGAGCCGATCCAGCAGATCGTGGACGCCGTGCGGCGGGCCCTCGAGATCACGCCCCCGGAGCTGGCCAGCGACATCGTGGACCGGGGCATCGTGATGACGGGCGGCGGCGCCCTGATCCGCGGGCTCGACGTGCTGCTGCAGCAGGAGACCGGGCTCCCCATCCATCTCGACGAGGATCCGATGACGTGCGTGGTCCGCGGCGTCGGGCGGATCCTCGACGACCCGGAGAAGTACCGCACCGTCCTCTCGACCTGACCAATGGCGCTCGAGGCTGACCGCACCGGCTCGCGCGCCGACACCTTCCTGTTCCTGGTCTGCGTCTCGCTGTCCCTCGTGGTGATGGCGCTCCCCGTTTCCTGGCGCGACCCGATGGCGGGGGTGCTTCGGCGCTCGGTGCTGGCGCCGCTGCTCATGCTCCAGGAGCAGTCCACCCAGTTCCAGGCGTCCCGGGCCGTCTTCGTCGAGCTCGAGCGGCAGCGCGACTCCGCTGCGCTCGCGGCCACCTTCCTGCCGGCCCTGCGGGCGGAGAACGAGCGGCTCCGCGGCCTGCTGGGGCTGGGGGAGCGGCTGGGGGTTGGCTACGTCCCCGCGGAGGTGCTCCACCAGGCCGAGCCGACGAGCCCGCTGACGCTGGTGATCCGGGCCGGGGGGCGTCGGGGCGTGCGGCGGCTCGCCCCGGTGGTCAGCCCGGAGGGGCTGCTGGGCACGGTCGACGAGGTCGAGCCGCGCACCAGCACGGTGGTCACCTGGGCCCATCCGGACTTCCGCGCCAGCGCGATGGCGGCGGACGGGAGCGTGTACGGCATCGTGGCGTCGGCCGGCGGCTCCGGGCCCGGTGGCCTCTGGCTGCTCGAGCTGCGCGGCGTGCCCTACCGCCAGACGGTCGCGCAGGGCACGCTCATCGTGACGGCCGGGCTGGGCGGCGTGATCCCGCGGGGTATCCCCATCGGCGTGGTGATGGACACGGCGGCGGTGGAGAGCGGCTGGGAGCGCACGTACCTGGTGCGGCCGCTGGCGCAGCCCGCCAGCGTCGGACACGTGGTGGTGCTCGTGATCCCGGCCGACGCCGACGCGAGCCGGGGGTTCGCGCCGCGGGACGCCCGGCAGTGAAGCGCGAGGACCGGGTCCGCTTCGCGGTGCTGCTGGCCGCGCTGGTGATCGCCCAGTTCACGGTGCGCGGCCGGTTCGCCGGCGAGCGCATCGCGCCCGACTTCCTGCTGCTCGCGCTGCAGCTGTACGCGATCCGGGCCGAGCCGGGCGCCGGCGCCGTGGCGGGGTTCCTGCTGGGGCTGCTGCGGGACGCCCTGACGCCGGCGAGCTTCGGGTCGGGGGCGCTGGCGCACACGCTGGTCGGCTACCTGACGGGGTGGGGCAAGGCCGTGTTCTTCGCGGAGAACGTGATCGCCAACGGCGCGTTCTTCTTCATCGGCACGTGGCTGCGGAACGCCGTCGTGGCGCTCGCATCGGGGACGCTGCGCGACGACCGCCTGATCCACGAGTTGCTGGTCACGTCGCCGCTGCAGGGGCTGACGACGGCGGCGGTCGGCGTCGGCCTCCTGCTGGTGTTCCGCGGCTGGCCCGCGGTGCGCCCCCGGGTCCTGTGAACGCCTTTCACCCGTTGCTCACCGAGCGCCGGGCGCGCGCGGCGCGGCTCGTGGTGCTGGGCGTCGCCGCGGTGATGCTGGTGGCCTTCTTCCGCACGCAGATCCTCGAGTTCGACACCTACGCCACTCAGTCCCAGTCGAACCGGCGTCGACCCATCCCGCTCCCGGCCGCGCGCGGCACGATCTACGACCGCAACGGGCTCGTCCTCGCCGAGAGCGTGCCCGGGTTCACGGTCGCCCTGCTGCCCGGGCCCGAGGATTCGCTGCGCGCCACCCTGCGCCGCATCGCGCGCCTGGCCGATCTGGACAGCGCGGCGATCGAGCAGGTGATCCGGCGGTACCGCCGGGCGCCCTACCAGCCGGCGCTGGTCCGGGCCGATGCGCCGCTGGCCATGGTCGCCGCCCTCGAGGAGCGACGCCTCGACATCCCGGGGCTCCTCATCCAGACCGAGCCCAAACGCTACTATCCGGACAGCTCGGCCGCCGCGCACATCCTCGGGTATGTGGGCGAGGTCGCCGAGAGCGAGCGGCGCCGCGGGCGCGACGCCCCGCTGACGATCGGCTCGCTGGTGGGCAAGGACGGCCTGGAGCGCGAGTACGACGATTCGTTGCGCGGCGAGGACGGGATGCGGTTCGTCGAGGTCAGCGCACTGGGACGCATGGTCCGGGACGTCGACGTGCAGGGCTTCCTGGAGCCCGTCGCCGGCGCCAGTCTGCGCACCACGATCGACCTCGACCTGCAGCGGTTCGTGGCGTCGGTGTTCCCACGCGGGCGCCGCGGCGCGGTGGTCGCCCTCGATCCGACGGACGGGGCGGTGCTCGCGCTCTACAGCGCCCCGGGATTCGATCCCAATGCCTTCGTGGGGGGCGTCGCCCCGGAGTATTGGCGCACCCTCACCGAGGACCCCGCCCGGCCATTGCTCAACCGCGCGGTCCAGGCGCGCTACCCCCCGGGTTCCACGTGGAAGCTCGCGGTCGCCGCCATGGCGCTGAAGCGCGGGCTCGTGGGCTTCCGGTCCCGGATGCCGATCCCCTGCCGGGGCGGCCTCCAGTACGGCAACCGCTTCTTCCGCTGCTGGCAGCTCGAGGGTCATGGCGACCTGAACCTGGAGCAGGCGATCGCGCACAGCTGCGACGTGTACTTCTATCAGCTGGGACTCAAGCTCGGCGTCACGTCGCTGCTGGAGGACGCGGTGGCCTGGGGCGGCCGCGCGCGCACCGGGATCGACCTGCCGGGCGAGCTGCAGTCGGAGTTCCCCAGCGGGCGGGAGTACTACGACCGCCTCTACGGGCCCCGCCGCTGGACGTCGGCGGTGGCGCTGAACCTGGCGATCGGGCAGGGGGAGAACGCCCAGACGCCAGTCAACATGGCGCGGATGTACCAGATGCTCGCGAGCGACGGCGTTCCGCGGACTCCCCACGTGGTGCGCGCCCAGGCCGGCGATCAGGTCGATCCGTTCGCCCTCACCCCGGAGCAGCTCGACGGCCTGCGGCGCGCCATGATCAACGTCGTCGAGGCGGGTACCGCCCGGGCGTCCCGGGTGGCCGCGCTGACGATCGCCGGCAAAACCGCCACGTCGCAGAACCCCCACGGAGCCGACCATGGGTGGTTCATCGGGTTCGCGCCGGCGGAGGCCCCGCGCATCGTCGTGGCTGCCGTGGTCGAGTTCGCCGAGCACGGCTCGCTCGTGGCCCCCATGGTCACCAGGATCATCGCGCGGTACCTGGACGCGGATTCGGTCGACATCGGCGCGCTCCGCCTCCCCAGGGACTCGGCGCCCGCCGCCATGCCGCTGCCCGGCTTTCCCGCCAGCATCGACCCCCGTGACACCACGGCTCCGCGACCTCGATAAGCCGCTCGTCGCGGCGGTCTTCGCGCTCGCGGCCTTCGGGATCGCG
>DASPFU010000153.1:0-6480 GCA_035620935.1 Gemmatimonadales bacterium | reverse complement strand
GTGCCACTCATCCAGTCGGTGAGGTAAGACGATGGCATTCGGACTCCCCACCGATCAGCGCAGTCAGGTGATGGCCCTGCTCGCGGTCGCCGCGATCGCCGGCGCGTACGTCGTGTGGACCTACGTCGTCGCCCCGGAGCGCGAGCAGGTCAGGACGTTGCAGGTCGAGACCGACAGCCTCCAGCGCATCGTGGACGCCGCCAAGGCGGACCTGGCCCAGGGCACCGTGGAGGATCTGCGTCGCGCTGTGGCGGACTACTCCGCCAGTCTGGAGCTGGCGCGCCGGCTGGTGCCCGAGCGCAACGAGGTGCCGGCGCTGATCGACGATATCTCCACGCGGTCCAAGATCCGGGAGATCACGCTCGGCACGATCCAGCCGCTCGCGGCCGAGGCCGGTTCGCCGTTCGACACGCACCGGTTCCGGCTCGAGGTGTTCGGGCACTACGACCAGATCGGCGAGTTCCTCTCGGACATCGCGAGCCTCGAGCGGATCATCGTCCCGGTGGACCTGTCGCTCAAGCCCGCCAGTCAGTCCTCGCAGCGCCTGCTGGGGGACACGCTGGGTGGCCTGCTGGTCGCGAACTTCACCATCAAGACCTACGTCAAGGCGCCGGCTCCGGCCCCGGCGGGAGGCGCGAATGGGACGGACTAGCCTCGCCGCGGCGGCCTTGATCCTCGCCGGCGTGACGGCGGGCGCGGCGCAACAGCCCGCCGCCCCGGCCGACAGCGGCCCCCCCCCGGCGCCGCCGAGCCTCGTGCGCGAGGTGTTCGCCTACGAAGGGGCCGGGCGCGATCCCTTCATGTCGCTCATACAGACGGGCGACGTGCGGCCGCTGATCTCCGATGTCCGGCTCGTGGCCGTGTACTACGATGCCCGCTATCCCGCGCGCAGCGTCGCCGTGCTGCGCGATGTCACGACCAGTCGGATCTACCGGGTCAAACCCGGTGAGATCATCGGGCGGCTCAAGACGTCGCAGATCCGGCCGCGCGAGGTGGTCTTCACCGTCCAGGAATTCGGTTACGAGCGCCAGGAGACCCTGACGCTCGCCACGCAGCAGGAGGAGTAGACAATGACGCGCATCGCAGCCCTCGCCGCGAGCCTGGTGATCGTGGCGGCCCCCCCCGCCGCGGGGGCGCGTGACGGCGAGGTGAAGGCCGTCTCCGTGACGCCCGCGGTCGGCAAGGTCGAGGTGGTCATCGACCTCCAGGGCGCCGCCGAGGTACGGGAATTCACGCTCACCGGCCCCTACCGGCTGGTCGTCGACCTGGTGGGCGCCCGGCTCACGGGCCCCGCGGTGGCGTACGACGGGGAGAACCGGGGCGGCGTGCGCAACGTCCGCTATGCCCAGTACCAGCCCGACGTGGTGCGGGTGGTGATCGACCTCGAGGCCCCGACGGACTACGAGATCGTGGAGGAGCAGGGTCGCGTGCGCATCGCCCTGGGGACCGACCGGGCGGTGTTCGCCGCGTGGACGAGTGACGGCGCCGGCGCCCTGGCCGGGTCCGCCAGGCCCCCGGTCGCGGCGACCGCCACCACCGTCACCACCGCCGCCGCGCGCGTCGAGACGCCCCGGCAGACGGACGATCGGCCGAGCGTCGACGAGTATCTCGCCGCGCACCGCGCGGAGGCCGCGCAGTCACAGGCGCCCCGCATCACGGTGAACTGGGACCGCGCCAGCATCGAAGAGGTGATCACGGGCTTCGCGGCGTTCAGCGGCCGCACCATCATGCTGGGCAAGGGCGTCTCGGGTACGATCACCGCCGAGATCCGCAATCAGCCGTGGGACCTCGCGTTCAACGCGGTGCTCGAGTCGCAGGGCCTCGCTCCGCAGATACTGCCCGGCGGGATCATCAACGTCCAGGACAAGAAGGTCCTCGCGGCATCCGATTCGACGGTGCCGCTGGAGACCCGCCTGGTGCGCGTCAACTACGCCAACGCCGGCCAGCTGGTGACGGCGGTGCAGTCGATCGTGACCAAGCCCCGCGGCGCCGTGGTGGCGGATTCCACCAGCAACTCGCTGGTCATCACCGACGTCGCCACGCGCATCAACGAGGTGGAGCAGTTCGTGCGCGGGCTGGACCGCCGCACGCCGCAGGTGTCGATCCAGGCGAAGATCATCTTCGTCGATCGGACGAGCGTCGAGGAGTTCGGCGTCAAGTACGACCTGGGCACGCCGACGCAGTTCTACAACCGCCTGATCCAGCGGCCCGACCCGGCCAATCCGGGCGAAACGTTCAACGCCAACGAGACCGTCGTCGACCTCGGCGGCAACCAGCTGGCCGCGGTCGGCAACGCGGAGGCGCGGATCCTCAATCCGGCGCTCGACCTGCTCTTCTCGACGGCACTCGGCAATTTCGACCTGTCGGTGTTCGTCCAGGCGCTGCAGCGCGTCGAGCTCGCCGACATCGAGGCCGTCCCGTCGGTGACGACGGTGGACAACCGGCCCGCGGAGATCCTGGTCGGCGACCGGGTCCCGATCCGCGTCGTGGACGCGAGCGCCACCGGGGCGGGCAGCAACGTGCCGACGGCCACCGTGCGGTTCGAGCAGACGGGTATCAACCTGCGGGTCACGCCGCACGTGACCGCGAACCGGCAGGTCCTGATGGAGGTGCACGCCGAGCGGTCGAACGTGCGGCTGGCGCCGGTCGACATCGGCTTCACCTTCCAGACCCAGGAAGCCGACAACCAGGTGCTGGTGGCCGACGGCGAGACGGCGGTGATCGGCGGGCTCACGGTGACCGAGTTGACCGTGGTCAAGACGGGCATCCCGATCCTCGTGGACCTGCCCCTGATCGGCGGCCTGTTCGGGTTCAAGTCCACGACCGAGAACCGGCGCGATCTCCTCATCCTGATCACGCCGCACATCATCGACGACCTGCCGGATCCGGGCACGGGCAACTGACGCGCCCACGCGTCGGCGGTGGTCTGCAGGGCGAGCCCGACCGGCGGTCGGGCTCGCGCGTTAGTGGGAGAACGGGATCACAGTGACGCTGCGCTTCACCACGGCGGGGGAGTCGCACGGACGGGGCCTCGTGGCCATCCTCGAGGGCATCCCCGCCGGCCTGCGCGTCAGCGCCGCGCAGGTCGATGCCGAGCTGGTGCGGCGGATGGCGGGCCACGGTCGCGGCGCCCGGATGCGCATCGAGGCGGACGCGATCGAGTGGCTCGCCGGCGTCCGCGCCGGCGAGACGATCGGCTCGCCGATCGCGATGTTCATCCCCAACCGCGACTGGGACAACTGGCGGGACGTCATGGCCCCCGAGGCCGACGCCCCGGGCGAGGTGCGGCGGCGCGCCGTGACCCGTCCCCGGCCCGGGCACGCCGATCTCGTCGGCGTCCTCAAGTACGACCGGCGCGATGCGCGCGACGTCCTCGAGCGCGCCAGCGCCCGCGAGACCGCGGCCCGCACCGCCTGCGGCGCCGTCTGCAAGGTCCTCCTCGGCGAATTCGGCATCGAGATCGGCAGCCACGTGGTCGAGCTCGGGGGCGTCGTTGCCACCCCCCCGGACCCGCTCCCCGTCCCCCTCAATCCCGCGGCGGACCGCAGTCCGGTACGCTGCCTCGACCCCGACGCGGAGCGCGAGATGGTGGCCCGCATCGACGCCGCGCGCGCCGCGGGGGACACGCTCGGCGGCGTGGCGGAGGTCGTGGCGCGCGGCGTCCCCGCCGGGTTGGGCTCGCACGCGTCCTGGGACCGGCGCCTCGACGGACGGCTGGCGCAGGCGCTGATGTCGATCCCCGCGGTGAAAGGCGTGGAGCTGGGCCTCGGGTTCGCCGCGGCGCGGCGGCCCGGATCCGCGGTGCACGACGAGATCGTCCCCGGCCTCGCCCGGGCCTCCAACCGCGCGGGGGGAACCGAAGGGGGTATGACCACTGGTGAACCGCTCGTCGCGCGGGTCGCGATGAAACCGATCGCGACGCTGATGACGCCGCTCCGGACCGTCAGCCTCGAGACGGGCGCCCCCGCCGCCGCGCAGGCGGAACGGTCCGACGTCACGGCCGTTCCGGCGATGGGCGTGGTGACGGAGGCGATGAGCGCGATCGTCCTGGCGCAGGCGCTGCTCGAGAAATTCGGCGGCGACTCGCTCGCCGAGCTGCAGCACAACGTCGCGGGCTACCTGACGCGCGTGCGGGCACGGCGTGGCGCGGAGGCGACGTGAAGCGGCACGTGCTGCTGGTGGGCCTCCCCGGCTCCGGCAAGACGACGGTCGGTGTGCTCGTGGCCCGGGAGCTGGGAGCCGGGTTCGTGGACGTCGACGCGGCCATCGTCCGCCGCGAGGGGCGGCCCGTGACCCTGATCTTCGCCGAGAGGGGCGAGGCCGCGTTCCGCGACATGGAGCGGCGCGAGGTCGAGGCCGCGCTGGGGCGCGACCCGGCGGTGATCGCGCCCGGCGGCGGCTGGGCGGTCCAGCCCGGTGTGCTCGGCCCGGCGCGAGCGGCCGCGCTGATCGTCTATCTCCGGACCAAGCCCGACACGGCGACGCGCCGGGTGGGACCCGGGAACCGGCCGACGTTGATGGGAGGGGACCCCCTCGACCTGATGCGCGACCTGCTGCGCGATCGCGAAGCGGCGTATCTGGAAGCCGATGCGACGGTCGACACCGACGGCAAGGGCGCCGCCGAGGTGGCCGCCGAGATCGTGAGACTTGCGCGGGCGCAGGCGGGATGGTAGAAATCCGCCGGCGTCAGTTGACGAAAGGTTGACGCGTGGTAACGAAGAAGAAGACTGTGAAACGCAAGACACCCGTGGTGCCGCCCGCCGAGCCGGAGGCGGAGGCGCAGCCGGCGCCCGCGCGCGGAGGTTCCCTCGTGATCGTCGAGTCGCCGACCAAGGCGAAGACGATCGGGAAGTACCTCGGCCGCGGCTACACGGTGAAGGCGACGGTGGGCCACATTCGCGATCTGCCGCCCCGCAAGCTGGGCGTGGACGTGGATCACGATTTCGCACCCGAATACGTCACCATCAAGGAGAAGGCCAAGACCCTCGCCGAGATCAAGAAGGCGGCGAAGGCGTCCGATCGCGTCCTGATCGCCACCGACCCCGACCGCGAGGGCGAGGCCATCGCGTGGCACGTGGCGTCGCAGATCGGCAACGGGACGAAGGTGCGCCGGGTCCTGTTCCATGAGATCACCAAGGACGCCGTCGCCCGGGCCCTCGCCAATCCCCTCGACATCGATCAGTCCAAGGTCGACGCCCAGCAGGCCCGCCGCATCCTGGACCGGCTGGTCGGCTACAAGGCCTCGCCGCTGCTCTGGAAGTCCGTCAAGTCGGGGCTGTCGGCGGGGCGGGTCCAGACCGTGGCCCTGCGGCTGATCTGCGAGCGCGAGGAGGAGATCCGCCGCTTCGTGCCGCAGGAGTACTGGACCATCGAAGCGGAGCTCGAGAAGGACGGCCAGGTCTTCGAGGCCCGGCTGCACAAGCTCGAGGGCCACAAGCCCGAGATCCGTGACGGCGCGACCGCGGAGGCGCTGGCCGCCGAGGCGCGCACCCGGCCGTTCGCCGTCACCGCCGTGCGGACGGGGAACCGCCGCAAGGGCGCGCCGGCGCCGTTCACCACCAGCACGCTGCAGCAGGAGGCGGCGAAGGCGTACGGGTTCTCGGCGAAGCGCACCATGCGCGCCGCCCAGCGGCTCTATGAGGGCGTGGAGCTCGGCGACGAGGGGCCGGTGGGCCTGATCACCTACATGCGCACCGACTCGGTGCGCGTGGCGGACAGCGCCCTGACCCAGGTGCGGGACTTCATCGGTGCGAACTTCGCCGCCCGCTACCTGCCCGCGTCCCCGAACGTGCACAAGAGCGGCCGCGGCAGCGCCCGCGTGCAGGATGCGCACGAGGCCATCCGGCCGACCGACGTGGCGCGACGTCCCGAGGACCTGAAGGCCGCGCTCGACATCGACCTGTTCAAGCTCTACCTGCTGATCTGGCGCCGCTTCGTCGCCTCGCAGATGATGCCGTCCGAGTACGAGACCACGACGGTCGATTTCGACCTCGGACGGCTGCTGTTCCGCGCCACGGGGTCGCGCGTGCTGTTCGACGGCTACCGCGTGCTGTACCACGAGGGCCATGAGCCCGAGGAGGGCAAGGACCCCGAGGACCTCGCCCCGATCCCGAAGCTCGCCGTGGGCGATGTCGCGACGGTGCGCGCCATCACGCCGAGCCAGCACTTCACCGAGCCGCCGCCGCGCTACAGCCAGGCGAGCCTCGTGAAGGCACTCGAGGAGAAGGGCATCGGTCGCCCGTCCACGTACGCGACCATCATCGGGACGCTGCAGGACCGCTGGTACGCGACCACCAAGGACCGGCGCTTCTCGCCCACTCCCCAGGGCGAGAAGGTATGGAAGGCGATGCGGCGGTGTTTCCCCGAGGTGTTCGAAGTCGGGTTCACGGCCCAGATGGAGACCGAGCTCGACAAGGTCGAGGAGGGCGAGCTCCGGTGGCAGCAGGTCCTGGGCGATTTCTGGGGCCCGTTCGCGACCGC
>DASPFU010000152.1:0-9482 GCA_035620935.1 Gemmatimonadales bacterium | reverse complement strand
GCCGGGGACGAAGGTCCCCGAGGCCGCGCGAGTGGTCGACGTCGTGCCGAGGACGTTGCGGGACGGCGGCCCCGCGCTCGCCCGACTCGTCCCCGCCGACGCCGACGTGCTGCACGCCCACTCGCCGGTGTCCGCGGGACCCGACGGCCCACCCCTGCTGCACACCCTCCACGGGAACTGGAAGCCGGGTACGCCGCTCCCCCACCACCCCGTCTTCCTCTCGCACGATCACGCGCGCCGTCACGACCGCTCCACCTTCGTCTACAACGGCCTCGATCCATCCGACTACATCTTCCGGCGCCGCAAGGAGCGGTGGGACCTGTTTCTCGGCCAGCTGCACTCGAACCGCGGATACCACTGGGCGATCGAGGCGGCGCGGCGCGCGGGGCGCCACCTCCTGGTGGCCGGGGGCTGGCGGCCCAGTTTCACCGGCGCGATCAAGTACGTGGGCGAAGTCGACAACCGGCGGAAGGCCGTGCTGCTGGCGCGGGCCCGCTGCGTCTGGAACCCGGCGCTCTGGGACGATCCCTTCGGGCTGGTGAACATCGAGGCGCTGCTGTCGGGCACCCCCATCGTCGCCACGCGCCGGGGCGCGCTGCCGGAGATCGTCACACCGGAGGTCGGTGCCCTGGGGGACACGCTCGAGGAGCTGATCGTCCTGGCGGAGTCCATCGGGACGCGCGCCCCCGAGGCGTGCCGCGCGCACGCCGAACGCCACTTCACGCACCTGCGGATGGCGGAGGCGTACGTCGCGGTCTACGGTCAGCTGCAGCGCACCGGCGAGCTGCCGCACACCGCTCACACCAGCTCGTAGTTCCGGTACTCGAACAGTCGCGCGCCGGTCAGCCGCTCGATCACATCCGAGAGGTAGAGCCGGAGGTGGCCCGGCCGCAGGCGGCGGGGCCCGACCGCTCGCCCCGGATCGCAGGTGCGCTCGGCCATCCACGCCGCGGCCGCCGCGGGATGCGGACCGGCGTAGCGCCGCAGCAGCGGGATCCAGTCGAGCGGGCGGCCCCGGGCGTCGCCCTCGGCGCCGCGCCACGGATACAGCGCCAGGTCGGCCCGGCGCTTCTCGTCGATCGCCCTGGCGGGACGGGCCCACCCGTAGTGGAACATCACGGCGTCGGTGCGGCGGGCGCGGATCCGCCGCAACTCGGGGCCGACGCGGAACCCCTGGGCGTCGCGGTGGGATCGGATGTCCCGGCCGAGCCGGACGCACCGCACCTCCCGCCGGTACCACCGCCGGTTGGCCGCCACGACGTCGAAGCCGCCGTAGAAGTGCAGGTACTTCACGAGCAGCCCCTCGACGCGGTCGTCACCGTCCCACTCCGCCACGCTCTCCTTCAGGATGCGGGCCCCGTCCTCGTGCAGCACCTCGTCGGCCTGGACGTAGATGCCCCACGATCCGCGGCAGGCCGCCATGGCGCGCATCGTCTCGGCGGCGAGCACCAGGTTGCGCTGCGACATGTCCCATTCGGCATCGAGGATGCGGACCCGCGGATCGGCGATCGACGCCACCAGGTCCCGCGTGCCGTCCTCCGATCTCCCGACGTTGACCACGACTTCGTCGCACACGTCGAGGAGCGACCGGATCGCCGGGACGATCGGGAAATCGAGCCTCACCGCATCGCGGACGATCGTGAACCCCGACAGCACGATCAGGTGCGGAACTGCAGGTTGTAGAGCCGGCGGTAGAGCCCGCCCGCCTCGAACAGCTCGGTGTGGGTGCCGCGCTCCACCAGTCGGCCTTCCTGCAGTACGACGATGGCGTCGGCGTGCTGCACCGTCGCCAGCCGGTGCGCGATGACGAGCACGGTGCGATGCGCCATCAGGCGGTCGATCGCCTCCTGCACCGCCCGCTCGGACTCGGTGTCGAGCGCGCTCGTCGCCTCGTCGAGGATGAGGATCGGCGGGTCCCGCAGCAGGGCGCGGGCGATGGCGATGCGCTGGCGCTGGCCGCCCGACAGGCGCGCGCCGCGGTCCCCGAGCACCGTATCGTAGCCGTCGGGCAGCTTCATGATGAAGTCGTCGGCGTTGGCCGCCCGCGCCGCCTCCCGGACCCGGTCGAGCGTCACGTCCTCGCGGCCATAGGCGATGTTCGCGGCGACGGTGTCGTTGAGCACGATCGTGTCCTGCGAGACGATGCCCATCAGAGCGCGCAGCGACCGCCGGCTGAAGCTCGTGATCGGGACCCCGTCGAGCAGGATCGCGCCGTGCGTGGGCTCGTAGAACCGCGCCAGCAGGTCGACGAGGGTCGTCTTGCCCGCCCCCGACGGGCCCACGATCGCGAGGACCTCCCCGCGACGCACGGTGAGACTGACGGCGTGGAGTACGGCCGCCTCGTCGCCGTACGCGAACGATACATCCCGGTACTCGATGCGATCCGTGAAGCGCGCCTCCGTCTCGCCGGGGCGGTCGACCTCGCCGGCCGGCGCATCGAGCACCTCGAACACCCGGTCCGCCGCGGCCACGGCGCCGGCCATGATCGCCGGGTAGTTGGTGACGGACTTGAGCGGCGACATGAGCCGCAGCGCCACGGCGAGGAACGTCATCAGGACCTCGGGCTGCAGCGTCCCCACGTCCCGCAGCACGAGCCGCGTCCCCATCCACAGGATCGACACGAGCATCAGCCCGCCGAACACCTCGCTCACCGGATGCGACAGGACCGCGTACCGCTGCGAGTGGATCACCCGCCGGCGGTAGCGCTCGGCGAGCGCCCGGAACCGGCCCGCCTCGAACTCCTCAGCCCCGTACGCGCGGACCAGCTTGACCGATGCCACCAGCTCGCCCGCCTCGCTCATCACCTCGCCGCGCTCGGCCACCAGCTCGCGCGAGCGGCGGCGCAGCTTGCCCAGAAGCGGCCGGATCACGAGGAGCAGCGCGGGCGCCAGCAGCAGCGCCACGAGCGCCAGCCGCCAGGACAGGCCGAAGAGGATGGCCAGGTAGACGAGGATCACCGCGACGTTCTGGAGGAGCGACGCCAGCGCCGCGCTCACCGCGGTCTTGACCTGGTCGGTGTCGTTGATGATCCGGGAAACGAGCTGGCCCGCCTTGGCCCGATGGAAGAAGCCGAGCGGAAGCACCTGCAGGTGGCGCACGAGCCGCACGCGCAGGTCCCGCACCACGCCCTCCTGGATCGCGACGCTGCCGAGCGCCGCGCCGTAGGTGAGGAGGTTCTTGAGGACGAGCGCGACGAGCAGGATGACGACGACGTTGCGCAGCGCGACGTCCGGGGCGCCGGCCTGCAGAAACGGGCCCACCAGGCGGTCGAGCACCGCTTCCACCGGCGACCCGCCCTGGCCCGACAGCGCGGCCTCGCCGAACAGCGACCGCAGGAACGGGATCAGCAGGACGAACGTGAACCCGTCGAACACGCTCGCCAGCACCGTGGCGGCGATCGTCGCGCTGAAGCCGGTGGCGTAGGGGCGCAGCAGCCCCAGGACCCGGCGCTCGGGGCTCACCGGCGGGTGCCGCCCGACGCGCGCCGGGGCGTGAGCAGCACGACGGGCAGGATCATCTCCTCCGGAGACACGCCGCCGTGGAGGAACGAGCCCCGGTACCGGGCCTGATACTCCCGCAGCTTGGTGGGATACACGAAGAACCGGTCCCCGGTGGCGAGCAGCATCCGCACCCCGAGCCCCAGCGGCGGCAGCCCCCAGGCGGCCGGGTCCTCGACCTGGATCGCGGCCTGCGGGTCCTCCGCCCGCAGGTCCTCGCCGAACTTGTAGCGCAGGTTCTGCGTCGCGTCACGCTTCGCGAAGACCGTGGCGGGCGTCTCGCAGTGGATCGAGCCGTGGTCGGAGGTGAGCAGCACGGTGACACCCCGGCGCTCGGCCTCCTCGAGCGCGAACCGGAGCGGCGACCGCTCGAACCAGGTGCGCGTGAGACCGCGCAGCGCGTCGGCGTCGCGCGCCACCTCGAACAGGATCGCGCTCTCCGATCGGCCGTGCGTCAGCTGGTCCACGAAGTTGAAGACGAGCGCCGTCACCCCGTCCTGGGCGAGGTGCGCCGGGAGGCGCCGCCGCAGCTCGCCCGCCTCTGTGGACGAGAACAGCTTCTCGTAGCGGACCGGCACCGGCCGACCGAGCAGGTCACGCAGCTGCTCGGTCAGCAGCTCGGCCTCGTGGGCGTTGAGGCTCTCGTCGTCGGACGCGTGCCGCCACCACGCGGGGTGGCGCGTCGCGATCTCATTCGGGAAGAGCCCGGCGAAGATCGCATTGCGCGCGTACGGCGTCGCCGTCGGCAGGATGCTGTAGTAGTGCGATTCCTCGATGTCGAACAGCGGCGTCACGAGGTCGCGCAGCACCTCCCATTGATCGAGCCGCAGGCAGTCGACCACCACGAGGAGGGCGCGGGCGGAGTGCTCGAGGATGGGGACGAGGAACTCCGCCCCGACATCCACCGAGAGCGGCGGCCGGTCCCGGTCCGGCTCCGCCAGCCAACGCGGGTAGTTGCGCGCGATGAAGGCGGTGAAGTCCTGGCGCAGGCCGGACTGCAGGGTGCTCAGCGCCTCCGACAGACCGGGCTCCTGCACCCCGGCCAGCCGCACCTCCCAGCGCGCCACCTCGACCGCCAGCTCGATCCACTCGCGCCACGCCAGCGCGGCCCCCCGCCGTGCTTCGAGCTCCCGGAACCGCAGCACGAAGTCGCGCGCGGTGCGCTGGTGGCGGATGCGGTCCCCCTCGAGGAGGCGGGTGATCACGGACAGCACCTGACGGGGGTGCACCGGCTTCACGAGGTAGTCGTCCACCGCGATGCCGATCGCCTCGCGCATGGTGGCTTCGTCCTCGCTCTTGGTGACCATCACGACGGGGGTGGCGGGATCGATGGCGCGGATCTCGTGCAGCAGCTCGAGACCCCGGCGGCCCGGGAGCTGCTCGTCCAGCAGGACGACGCTGTACGGCCCCCGGCGCAGCAGCGTGAGCGCGTCGTCGCCGTGCGCGGCCTGGGCCACGGTGAACCCCTGCTGCTCGAGGAAGCGGCGGTGGGCCTCGAGACTCTCGACTTCGTCGTCGACCCAGAGGACCGTCTTGGGGCGCGCCATCGTCGCGGAAGCTAGTCCCGCTGGCGGCGGCGCACAACGCGAGACTAGATTCCGCGCGTGTTGCGCGTGCTGCTCGTGCGCTTCAGCTCCATCGGCGACGTCGTGCTCACCACCCCGCTGGTCCGCGCCCTGCGGCGCCGCCATCCGGACGCCGAGCTCGTCTACGTCACCAAGCGCGCCCTGGCGCCGCTGGTGAGCGACAACCCGCACCTCACCCGCGTGGTCGCCCTCGAGCCGGGTGAGCCGGTGCATCACCTGGCGGCCCGGCTCCGGGCGCTCGCCCCCACCCACGGCCTCGATCTCCATGGCAGCCTGCGCAGCGCCGCGCTGCGCGCGCTCGTGCCCGGCCGCTGGGCCGGCTACCGCAAGCGCAAGGTGGCGCGGACGGCGCTGATCGCGGCCAAGCTCGATCTCTACCGCGACGCCGTGCCCGTCGCCGAGCGCTACTTTGAGGCGGCCCGCCGGCTCGACGTCAGGCCCGACGGGGGACCGCCGGAGTTCCATCTGGGGAGCGGGGCGCGCGAGCGGGTCGCCGCGTGGCTCGCGGAGCGGGGGCTCGCCGGGGCGTCGCTCGCCGCGCTCGCGCCCGGCGCGGCCCACGCCACGAAGCGCTGGCCCACGCGCCACTGGATCGAGCTCGCGGGCCGCCTCCGGGCGGCCGGCTTCGAGCCGGTCACGGTGGGCGGCGCCGGCGACCGCGGGATCGCGCAGCAGGTGCCCGCGCCGAGCGCGACGGGCGAGCTCTCGCTGCAGGAGACCGGGGCGCTGCTCGGGCACGCGCGCGTCGTGGTGTCGGGGGACACGGGAGTGATGCACATGGCGACGGGAGTCGGGACCCCGGTGGTGGCGCTGTTCGGGCCGACGGTGGGGCGATTCGGGTTCCTCCCCTACCGGGCCCCGGCGACGGTGCTCGAGCGCGATCTCCCCTGCCGGCCGTGCTCGGCGATGGGATCGGCGCGCTGCCCGCTCGGCCACCATCGCTGCCTCGACGACATCCCCGCGGCCGACGTCACCGCCGCCGTGTCGCGGCTCGTCGCATGATGCGCGCGACCACAGCCAGCGAGGAGCGGCTCGTCGCCCTCGCCGCGGGCGAGACGCGGGGCCCCCGCCGCGACGGCGCGTACGCGCTGTGGCTGGTGCTGCGGGCCGCGGAGGCCCTGCTGCCCCCGGATCCGGTGGCGCGCAAGACACACCGCCGCCGCCTCCAGGCGATCGCCACCCGCCTCGGCGGGCTCGCGCTCCCCACCCCGCTCAAACGCGCGCTCACCGCCGCGTGCCAGCACCTCGACCCGGGCACGCCCGCCGCCGCCGCCCTCGTGCTGAGCCAGCTCGTCGCCCCCGCCCGCGACGTCCTCGGCAGCGAGGCCGCGGACGCCGTCCAGTACGCCGCGCGCGCCGCCCGCTCGGCGGCGACGTCGCGTTGACGCCGCGCCGCCCGGGCCGGCGCGCGCCGGCCGACGCCATCGTCGCGCGCCTCGACGCGCACCCCCGCGGCCGCCCCGGCGGCGACACCGTCCCGACCGGCTTCGTGTCGATCGACAAGGCCCTGGGCGGCGGCCTGCGTCGCGGCGACCTCGTCGTGCTCGGCGGCGACGTGGGCTCGGGGAAATCCGCCCTCGCACTCGGCATCGCCCTCCGCGTCACCGCCGCCGGCACGCCGGTCGGGTTCCTGTCCGGCGAGATGGAGCAGGAGCGGCTGCTCGAGCGCGCCCTCGCCATCGAGGGGGGCGTCGCCCTCGACGACCTGCGCGCCGCCACGACCAGGCCCGAGGAACGCACCGGGATCGGCGCCGCCGCCATCCGGCTCCGCGGCCTGCGGCTCGCCGTGCTCCCGCTCGCCGCCGCGCATCTGGGAGAGGCGCTCGACCGCCTGGACGAAGCGGCCGACACGGGCCTGGTGGTGGTCGACTACCTCCAGCTCGCGCCGCCGCCGGCCGGCAGCGTCCGTGCCGCGCAGGACGAGGACGTGGCGCTCGTGCTGCGGGACCTCAAGGCGTTCGCGCTGGCGCGGCGCGTCGCCTGTCTCGTCGTGACGCAGCTCCCGCGGTTCGAGCGCTCGCGCCCGGACCGCCGGCCATCGCTCGAGGACTACGGGCATCTCGGCAGCGTGAAACAGCACGCGGATGTCGTGCTGTCGGTCTATCGCGAGGAGATGTACACGCCGGGGGCCGGCGTCGAGGGGGCGACCGAGCTGATCGTGAGCAAGAACCGCAACGGCCCGACCGGGTTCGTCGACCTCTACTTCCACAAGCGGTGGATGCGGTTCGAGGACATCCTCGACCCCGACCGCTGAACGCTCAGCGGAGCGAGTCGCCCTCCAGCACCACGCCGACCAGCGTATACGTCGTTCCCGGCGCGCCCGCGGTGGGCCGGATCGTGACCCAGAGCGGCCGCCCGTCCTTCGTCGCGTGCATCACCACCGCGCCGCCCGCCCGCGGCATGTCGCTCCGCAACTCCCAGCGGTTCAGGTGCAGCGTCTGGCGATACCAGGCCGCGACCTGCGCCGGGTCGGCCGGCGTGGTGAGCGTCACCTCGGCCGCCTCGGTGCCGGCGGCCACCGCGGCCACGTTCGACTGCGGGTACGCCAGCACCCCGGTCAGGGCCCGCGAGGCGAACCGCCGCTCGGCGGCCGCATCGCGATCCGCCCGGCCGCAGGCGGCGAGGGCCAGCACGGAGACGAGAAGCAGCGCGCGTCGGATCATGGGCCGGGTATCCTACCCGTGGCGGCCGGGGACGGTCAAGCTGTAAGTTCACCGGAGCAGCGTGGCGTCCTGACGTCGTGCCGTCCTGCAGCGAGAATCGAGATGGCCGGTCATAGCAAGTGGAAGCAGATCAAGCGGAAGAAGGCGGTCACCGACGCCCGGCGCGGAGCGCTGTTCACCCGGCTCATCCGGGAGATCACCATCGCCGCCAAGGCCGGCGGCGGCGATCCGGCCGGTAATGCGCGACTCCGCACCGCGATCGACGCGGCGCGCACCGAGAACATGCCGATGGACAACATCGACCGCGCCGTCAAGAAGGGCACCGGCGAGCTCGAGGGCGTCGACTACCAGGAGATCACCTACGAAGGGTACGGGCCGGGCGGCGCCGCGATCTACATCGAGGCCACCACCGACAACCCCAACCGCACCGTGGCCGAGGTGCGGTACCTGTTCACCCGCCACGGCGCCAGCCTCGGCTCGGCCAACTCGGTCGCGTGGATGTTCGACCGCCGGGCGCAGATCACCGTGGACGCCGCCCGGGCCGACGAGGATGCCACGATCGAGGCCGCGCTCGAGGCGGGCGGCGACGACGTCGTGCGGGACGGCGACGTGTTCGTGGTGACCGCGCCGGTGAACGCGCTGCACACCGTCCAGGACGCCCTCAAGACCCGGCGGCTCCCGGTGATCTCGGCCGAGATCGCGATGCTGCCGAAGAGCACCGTGAAGATCGAAGGCGCCGACGCCCGCGCGCTGCTCAAGCTGATCGAGGCACTGGAGGAGTTGGACGACGTCGCGAAGGTCTCGTCGAACTTCGACATCGACGCCGAGGCGATGGCGGCGGTCGAGTGACGTGAGGGTCCTCGGGATCGACCCGGGCACCGCCGTGACCGGCTTCGGCGTGGTCGAGACCGGCAACGGCGGGCCCGGACCCGGCCACCTCGTCGAATGCGGGGTGATCCGGTTCGCCCGGCGCAGTCCCCTGCCGCTCCGCCTGCACGAGCTCCACGCCGGCATCGTCGAGCTGATCGAGCGCCATCGCCCCGACGTGCTCGCGCTCGAGAACGCCTTCTATCACAAGAACGTCCGCACCACCCTCGTGCTGGGGCACGCGCGGGGCGTCGTGCTGCTGGCGGCCCAGCAGGCGGGTCTGACGATCGCCGAGTACCCGCCAGCGACGGTGAAGAAGACCGTCGTGGGCGCCGGGGGCGCGCACAAGAACCAGGTGGGGGCCATGGTGGCGCGGCTGCTGCGGCTGCGCCAGGCACCCCGACCCGCGGACGCGGCGGACGGGGTGGCGGTGGCGCTGACGCACCTGCTGCGCCGATGATCGCGTCGGTCACCGGCCGCCTCACGGCCGCCACCGCCGACCGGGTCGTGATCGAGACGGCCGGCGGCGTGGGCTACGAGCTCACCATCCCGCTCGGTGTCATGGAGCGGCTCCCGGCGGTCGGCCAGACCGTCACGCTCGCGACCGAGATGGTGGTGCGCGACGACGGCTGGGCGCTGTACGGCTTCGCCGACGAGGGGGCCCGCCGCTTCTTCCAGCGCCTCACCAGCGTGAGCGGCGTCGGACCGAGGCTCGCCATCGCCCTGCTGTCGCACCTCGGCGCCGGGCGCGGCGCGCGGGCGATCCGGGAGAAGAACGTCGCCCTGCTCGCGTCGGTGAGCGGCATCGGAAAGAAGACCGCCGAGCGGCTCGCGCTTGAACTGGGCGACAAGGTGGACGAGTTTGTGGG
>DASPFU010000151.1:0-14876 GCA_035620935.1 Gemmatimonadales bacterium | reverse complement strand
TCTAACTGTTTGGTGGGGGGGTCGGTGTGGGGCGGGGGGGGCGGCGGGTCCGGGCGGCCGCGGGGGGCGACCGCCCGCACCGACTCCAGGCGGTCACGCGACGCCGCCTGCCGCGGGGCCCGCTCGCCGATCATGGACAGGAGCAGGCCGTCGCGGATGCCCCGCTCGTTCACGAGGATCTCCCGCACGTCCAGCCACCGCGCCAGCCGCGACACCGCCACCGCCCCCGCCACGATGATGTCGGCCCGTTTGGGATTGAGCCCGGGCATCTCCCGCCGCAGGGCGAGCGGCATCTCCCGCAGCCGGTCCACCAACGCGTCGAGGTCCGCGCGCGGGATGGCGTAGCCGTGCGCCGGGGCGGTCTCGCCCTCGCGGTCCGCCATGATCATCTCGGCGAGGTTGGTGAACGTGCCGCCGCTGCCGATCAGCACCTCCGGACGGAACGGCGGCTGGCCCACCTGGGCCTTGAGCACGCGCCGGATCCCCTTCTTCAGACGGCGCCAGTGCTTGCGGCGCAGCGGATCGGACCGGCCATACTCCTCGGTCAGTCGCACGGCACCGAGCGGGAGCGACACCGTCTGCTCGATCGCGGCGCCCGCGGCGAGGATCACCTCGAGGCTGCCCCCCCCGATGTCCGCGACCGCCGCCGGCCGGCTGACGAGGTCGAAGTGCCGGACCGCCGACTGGAACGCGAACTGCGCCTCTTCTTCGGCGCTGATCGTCTCGACCCGCATCTTGAAGCGGCGTTGGACTTCGCGCCGGAAGGCCAGGCCGTTCGACGCCTCCCGTACCGCGGCCGTCGCGATGCAGCGCAGTTCGGAGACCTGGAACCCGTCCACGATCGCCTTCATGCGCCCGAGCGCCGCGAGCGCCCGCTCCACCGCCGCCGTCCCGAGCCGGCCGGTGCGGTACAGGCCGGTCCCGAGCCGCGCCATCTCCCGCTCCTCGTCGAGGATGCGGTACAGGCCGTCGGGCTCGACCTCGGCGACCACCATCCGGATCGAGTTGGTGCCGATGTCGATGGCGGCGAGACGCTGGGGTTGCTCCGGATCGGGCGCGCGGGTCATGGGACGAAAATACAGCACGCCCCGCACCATGGCGCGCGGCCGGACCCGCGCGGCGGACGCGCGGGCGCGGCGACGGGCCAGCTATACCATTGCCGTGGAAGGAGTTAGGCGATCCGTGAATCGTGACGAAGCCGTTACGGACTCCACCAGTAGGTGGCCTTCACCATGAAGATGTTCTCGGCCGGCGTGCGGAAGAGGTCCCGCATCGAGCCCCCGACGTCGAACTCGGCCTGCGACAGATCCGCCGACCGCGACTGCGTCCACACGAAGTAGAGCGTGGAGCCGGGCCGATACTCCCAGCGGAGCACCGCGTTGCCGCGCAGCGAGCGGGCCGTGAAGTCGGGATCGTAGAGGACGATCGAGTCGCCGGCCGCGCGGCCGTTGGGGTAGATCGTCTGCGTCGCGGGATCCCAGGTGTCGGGGTCGTCGTACACGTCGTAGTCGTTGGACCGCGGCTGCGCGAGGCCCCGGAAGTACCCGTAGTCGGCCGACGACACCAGCGGCTGCATGTACAGCTGGAGCGACAGCTTGGGCGTGAAGGTCCAGTCGAGCCGCATCCCGCCCGAGAGCTCCGTCTGCTCGAGCGAGGCGAACACGTAGCGCTGGTCGAACGTGGCCGTGGCGGTCGGGTCAGCCCAGGCGCCGATGTACTGCGTCGGCGTCCGGTTGACGAACAGCCCGGGCTCGAAGGTGAGGGAGAGGTTCGGCGCCGGCCGGAACCCGAGCATGACGTTCACGTAGGCGTTGCGATCCTCGGCGGTGCGGACGTAGGTCCCGCCGCTCACGCCCCATGTCCACGCCTTCCGGCTGTCCGAGTTCAGGCCGAGGTTGACCTGGTACCCCGGCAGGTTGAGCGTGAGCGGCCCGCCGCGCGTGCGCCGGTCGTTGACGGTCTCGGGGTTGTAGGCCAGCGACCAGTCGACGTTGTAGTAGTTGAGGAACTGGAGCCAGCCGAACTGGAACACGCCGGTCCAGTTCACGTCGCCGTCCCAGTTCCAGTTGCGGAACACGGCGCCGCCCAGTTCGGCGCGGCGGAGGATCTTGCCCGCCTCGGTCCATTGCCGGCCGCCGCCGACGTGGGCGTTGACGAGTCCCGTGCGCGACATGAAACCGACGTCGTGCACGTCGAATCCGGGCGACATCACGCCGATGGCGGAGTTCGAGAACCAGTTCCCCTTCTGTTTGTTGAGGTACATCCGGCCCCCCCACCCGCTCAGCGACGTCGCGTCGGGATCGACGCCGAAGCGCTCGGCATCCGGCCGCTGCAGGTAATGGCGCGAGTCCTGCTGCAGCGCCGTGATGCGCTCCTGCGTGCCGTGCACCTGCGAGCCCGCCACCCAGCCCGTCACCACCCACTCCTTATCGCGATCCAGGAAGGTCCAGCCGTCCACCCCCGCGAACGTCGACGTGGAATTGAGCTGGGAGCGCAAGCTGGGATCGTCGAAGTCCCGGGCGCCCAGCGTGGCCATCGCCCCGACGCCATGCCGGCCCTGCGGGAACTCCTTCTGCACGCGCGCCACGCCGTAGTAGGTGAGCGGCTCGACTTCGACGGCGCGCTGCAGGCCCGCGCTGTCGATCTGCGCCATCTCCCGGCGGGTGACCGCGGAGAGCACGCCGACGTTCCAGCTGCCCGCGACCTTGCCGGTCAGTTTGGCGGCGCCGAGGATGCTGGCGCCGTCGGGGACGTCGGCGTGGTCGGCGTACGGCAGCCCGCCCTGGGGCGCACGGCCGATGCGCCGCGTGTAGAAGAAGTCCGGCCCGGCCCAGTTGAAGCCCCAGTAGTTGTTGGCGCCGCCGAACCCGAAGTTGAAGATCGAGGAGTTCTCGATGAAGAACGGGCGCTTTTCCTGGAAGAAGGTCTCGACGTCGCTCAGGTTCACCACAGCCGGATCCACCTCGACCTGACCGAAGTCGGGGTTCACGGTCGCATTGAGGGTGAGGGAGCCGCCGACACCGGCGCGCAGGTCGGCGCCCACGGCGGCCGAGTACGCGGAGCCGTCGTAGAACGGATCGCCCGCCGTATGGGGTCCCACCTGTGCCCGGCTGGTGACGTAGGGCAGGACCTCGACCCGGGCCCGCGGGCGGACTCCTTCGATCCCCACGAGATCCGCGAACCGGGAGACGAACCCGCTCTCCTTCTTGGGCCGCAGGACGTAGAAGCTCACCTCGTTCTTCCGGGCGACCATCCGCCGGAAGTTCACCCCCCACACCTGCGCCGGCGCGCTGCTGAAGCGCAGCTGAGAATACGGGATCCGCATCTCGGCCGACCAGCCGAGCGAGTCGGCCGTGACGTTCCCCTGCCACACGCCGTCCCAGGTGTCGTCGTCCCAGTCGTCGTTGTAGAGGACGCCGTCCGACATGGTGCCGGCCGCGTTGAGCGAGAAGAAGAAGCCGCTGCGCCGGTCGTGGTAGGCATCGACGTAGAACGCGAACTCGTCCGCGTGGATGCCGGCATCGCGCCGGCCGAGCCGGGCCAGGATCGAGTCCGGCGCCGAGTCGAACAGCCGGGCCCCCACGTAGACCGCGTCGTCATCGTAGGCGACGTACACCACCGTACTCTCGCTGGGCGCGGCACCTTCGGTGGGATCGCGCTGCACGAAGCCGGACACGTGCATGGCTCCCCGCCACTCGGCAGGGTCGAGCACGCCGTCCACCACGATCGGGACGGGGACCCGGATCGCACGCACCGCCTGCGGAGCCACGAGCGGGGAATCGACCGGAACGGCCGCAACGAACGCAGCGGCGGCCACGAGACCGTTGAACATGACGCGCCCCCCCCGAGGGTCTGAGGGTACTGCGGGATCCCGCGCTGGGCGCGCCGACGGCGGTCGGCCCAATACGTCGGTGCTGACGAACGCTCTCAGGATTGGACGCAACCAGGGGAGAAAAGGTTGCAGCACGGGGTGCAGGACGCGGGCGTCGCCACCCCAACCGGCGTGGTCAGGCGGAAAGGCGGGTCAGGACGCCACGGATCACGGCCGCGAGCTGGTCGGCCACCTGGCGGCCGACCACCAGGACCTCCGCGTGGGACAGCGGCGGCCCCATGCCGGCGGCCGCGTTGGTGATGGTGGAGAACCCGAGGCAGGCGAGCCCTCGGGCCCGCGCCGCGATCACCTCGGGGACCGTGGACATCCCGACGGCGTCCGCGCCCAGCCGGTGGAGCATGCGGATCTCGGCGGGGGTTTCGTACGACGGCCCCAGCAGCGCGCAGTAGACGCCTTCCTCGAGCGGCACCTGGTGCGCCAGCGCGGCCTCACGGGCCAGCCGCCGCAGGCCGGCGTCGTACGGTCCGCTCATGTCGGGGAACCGCTCGTCGCCGTCCACGACCGGCCCGATGAGCGGGTTGCGCCCCGTCAGGTTGATGTGGTCGGCGATCAGCATCAGCGTCCCCGGGCGGAACGTGGACCGCAGGCCCCCGGCGGCGTTGGTGAGGATCAGGGTCCGGGCGCCGAGTGCCGCGAACACGCGCACCGGCCGCGCGGCGACCTCGGCCGGGTGACCCTCGTAAAGGTGGAAGCGGCCGCTCTGCGCGATCACCGGCACCCCCTCGAGCCGTCCGGCGACCAGCTCCCCTTTGTGACCAGCGACCCCCGGCTCGGGGAAACCCGGGATCTCACGGTACGGGATCCGCACGGCGTCCTCGACCGCGTCCGCGAGGAACCCGAGCCCCGAGCCGAGGACGATCGCGACGCGGGGCCGGAATCCGCCGAGCCGTGACTCCACCGCGTCGGCAGCGGAGCGGAGGGTTTCCTCCTCCCTCATCCCCCGTCCCTCGTCCCGGGGTTCAGACCAGCATCCCGGCGATCGACGCACTCATGAACGCGGCGAGGTTGCCGGCGATCATGGCCCGGAGGCCGAGCTTCGCAATTTCGGCGCGGCGTTGGGGCGCGAGCCCGCCGATGCCGCCGATCTGGATGGCGATGGACGAGAGGTTGGCGAAGCCCAGCAGGCAGTACGTGAGCATCACCACGGCCTTGGGGCTGATCTCGAGCCCGGAGCCGAGCTGCTGAGCGAACCCGGAGTACGCGACGAACTCGTTCAGGGTGGCCTTGATCCCGATGAATGCCCCGACCGTATCGGCGTCCGCGGGCGGGACGCCCATCAGCACGGCGAGAGGCCACAGGACCTTCCCGAGAATCCACTGGATCGAGAGATCGGGAACTCCGATCAGGCCGCCGAACCAGGTGAACCCGAAATTGAGCATCGCCACGAGGCCGATGAACGCCATCAGCATCGCGCCCACGTTGAGCGCGAGCTGCAGTCCCGTGCCCGCCCCCGAGGCCGCGGCCTCGATCACGTTCGCCTCGGTCTTCTCGACCGAGATGTGCAGGGTGTCCAGCGTCTCGGGCGTGCCGGCCTCCGGCAGGATGATCTTCGAGAGGATGAGGCCGGCGGGGGCGTTCATCACGCTCGCGGTCAACAGGTGGCCGGCGATGTCGGGAAAGTAGCCCTGGAGCATCCCCACGTACGCGGCCATCACGCCACCCGCCACCGTCGCGAACCCGCCCACCATGACGGTGTTGAGCTCCGACGGGGTGAACCGCCCGACGAACGGCTTGATGAGGAGGGGCGCCTCGGTCTGGCCGAGGAAGATGTTCCCGGCGGCGGACAGCGTCTCGGCGCCGGAGGTGCGGAGCGACTTCTGCATCACCCAGGCGATGCCCTTCACGATCCACTGCATGACGCCGAGGTAGTACAGGACGGTCATCAGCGACGAGAAGAAGATGATCGTGGGCAGGACGTTGAAGGCGAAATAGGCTCCCGTCAGGGCGACGCCCTGCACACCGCCGCCGAGGGGGACCTCGCTCTGGACGAGGTTCCCGAACACGAACCGGGCGCCCTGCTCCTGAAACGACAGCAGCTTCACGACGAACGCGTTGGCGCCGGCGAAGATGGCACGCCCTACCCCGGTCTTCAGCACGATGAACCCGAAGATCAGCTGGAGGGCGACGCCGGCGCCGACCATGCGCCAACGGATGCCCTTGCGGTCGTACGACAGCACCCAGGCGATGCCGAGCATCGTGGCGATGCCGACGAGCCCGAGCAGGCGCTCGGGGAACGGCGTGTCGAGTCCCTCGCGCGCCTGCGCCAGCCGCTCGGCGGCCGTCTGCAGCAGCCACAGTCCCGTCATCCGAGATCCTCCAGTTCGGCCCGCACGCGCTCGACCAGTGCGACCTTCTCGAAGTCGGGCAGGAACGCGCCCTCGCAGGCGTTGAGGACGCACTGCCGCAGCTGCTCGGCGCTCAGTCCGAGCGCCGTGTGGGCGAGATGATACTCGTCGGTCAGGGTGATGCCGTCCATCAGGCGGCCGTCGGTGTTGAGCGAGACGCGCACGCCCTGCTCGAGGTAGCGGCGGAACGGGTGCGCGGCGATCCCCGCCACCGCGTGGGTGTGCACGTTGCTGGTGAGGCACATCTCGAGCGGGATGGCGCGCTCCACCACCTCGGCGAGCAGCGCGGGATCCTCGCCGAGGCGGGTGCCATGCCCGATGCGGGACGCCCCGCACACATGCAGCGCCTCGTGGATCGCGTGGGCCCCATCGGCCTCACCCGCGTGACAGGTGCACGCCAGCCCGTGCGCGGCCGCGTGGGCGAAGGCGGCGGCATGGTCCCGGGCGGGATGGCCCGCTTCGGCGCCAGCCAGATCGAAGGCCAGCACCCCCGCCCCGCGGTAGTCCACCGCCGCGTGCGCGAGCTCGAGCGAGTCCGCCGGCGGCAGCGTGCGGATGGCGCACACGATCAGCCCCGCCCGGGTACCGGTCTCCTGTTCCGCGCGCCGCACGCCGCGCAGCGGCGCCTCGATCGCTTCCGTCAGGGAGAGGGCCGGGCGATGGAGCAGCGGAGAGTACCGCACCTCCACGTAGCGGACCTGCTCGGCCGCTGCGTCAACCACGAACTCGTAGGCGATCCGCTCGAGGGCCTCGGGCGTCTGCATCACGGCGAGGGTGTAGGCGTAGTTCTGGAGGTACTCCTCGAGGTTGCGGGCGTTCTTCGTGGAGAGCGCCGCGACGAGCGTCTCCGGCGTGTCGGCGGGGAGGTGCACGCCCTGCGCGCGCGCCAGCTCCAGCATCGTCGCGGGCCGCAGGCAGCCGTCCAGGTGCACGTGCAGCTCGGCCTTCGGCCACCGCCGCAGCACGTCCTTGCTGAGCAGGGGCGCGGTGCGGCGGGCCGTGACCACCACCCGGAACACCGCGCCCGCCTCCCGCACCGGGTCTCCCCCGTCGAGCGGGCGGCCGACCGCGTCGGTGACATGGGCGGCGCCGGAATCGAGGAGGTCCGCGAGCGCCGCATCGAAGCGCCGCACGACGTCGCGCACCGCCGCGCCGCGCGCGACGTCGACCGGCCGCTCGTTGACGAAGACCCGAAGGACCTCGCTCATGCTCCGGCCCGGTGGAGCCGCCGCCCGGCCGGCGCCTCCACCGGTTGGCGCCGGGCTGCCAGGTACCGCGCCAGCGCGTCGACGTCGTTCAGCCCGCTGTCCTCGCGCGGCAGCGCGCGCAGCATCTCGAACCCCGAACCCCCGGTCGCCAGGAAATCGCTGACCGCGAGCGTGTAGCGGCGCCGGGGATCCAGCCGCTGGCCGTCCAGGAGCCGGGTCCGCGTGATGCGCCGCCCGCCCGGCAGAACGGGACCGTACCACAGCTCGATCCCGGAGATGTGGGCCCCGGGCGTGCTGTCGGCCACGACGTGCTCGAGCACGGCGAGCAGCTGCGCGCCGGTCAGCGAGATGCGCACCACGCGGTTGTTGAACGGCTGGAGCTGGAGCAAGTCGCCGTAGGTCACCGTGCCGCCCGGCAGGTCGGTCCGGATTCCTCCGTTGTTCATGACGGCGACGTCCGCGCGCGCCGCGGCGCGCTGCGCGTCCGCGATCAGCCGCCCGAGCGCGTGCTCGGGGCCGCTCCGGCGCAGGGGCACGGAAAGGCGGGCAACCGGCCGCGAGGTGATCGAGTCGTACCGGCTCTCGAGCTGTGCGACGAGACGGGTGAGCCCCGTGTCCGGCACGACCGCGTCCGCGTACGGGGTCACGAGGCGGGTCCGCACCTCCACGCGGGTCCCGCCCACGCGGACGAAGTCGGCCACCGCGATCGTGTTGCCGCTCGAGCCAGCCTGGACGATGGGGATCCCGTTGACACGCGTATTGACGATGCGGTGGTGATGCCCGGCCACGATCAGGTCGACCGACCCCGAGTCGAGCTGCCGCGCGACGTCGATCATCGGCCCCGAGCATCCCGCCGAGTCGCACTGGGCGCCTTCGTGTCCCAGCACCACCACGAAGTCCGCCGCGGCGCGCGCCTGCGGCAGGACGCTGCGGATCGCGGCGACGGGATCGCCGAACCGCAGGTCCCGCACGTGGTCCGGCCGGGTCGCCGTGGGCGTCTCGGTGGTGGTGAACCCGATGACGGCCACCTTCACCGCACCGCGCGAGACGACCGTGAACGGCTCGACCCATGGCGGGCGGGCGCCCGCCGTGTCGGTCACGTTCGCCGAGATGAACGGGTAGCGGGCCTCGGCGATGCGGGCGCGAAGCGTGTCGACCGTCCAGTCGAACTCGTGATTGCCGACCGCGGCGGCGTCGATGCCCAGTGCGTTGAGCGCCGCGATCGTCGCGCGCCCCCACGTGAAACCCGAGAGGGGGGTGCCCGTCATCTCGTCGCCCCCATCCAGGCGCACGGCCGTGCAGCCGCAGTCCCACGACAGGCTGTCGAGCCACCGGCGCAACACAGCGGCCCCGCCGACCGGACGGCCTTCCGACCAGCCCCACGTCCGGGGCGTCAGTGCGCCGTGGAAATCCGTGATGGCGAGCACGCGCAGCAGGGTGCTGTCGGCCGTGCTCACCCGCGGCGGCGGGGGCGCGAACACCAGCCGCGCGGCCTCGCGCGCCTCCGCGGGTGCGAGCGACCAGCTCGGCTGGTAGAACCCCGCGGCATCGAGCGCGCCCAGCCGCCGGATCTCGTCGGTGAGCAGGTCGCGGACGTTCTCGGCGCGATCGTACACCACCGGGGCGCCGCGCAACATCGCGTAGCCGCCGCCGCCTTCCTGGCGGTAGCTGTTCAGCGCGAGCGTGAAGGTGTCCCCGGGCGCCACCACCCGGCCCCCGACCCGCAGGCCGCCGATGCGCGCGCCGGCGGGCCGGCTGAGGTCGATCACGTACTCGGCGCCGTGCACGACGTCGAAGTTGTATCCGGGAACGCTGTCGTTGAGGACGGGAGCGCCGGGCTGCCACGTGCGGAAGTACCGCGCCGAGTGCTCGAGGAAGGCCCGGAGCTGCGCCCCCGAGATGCGTATCGCGCGCAGCGTATTCTCGTACGGATACACCCCCGCCACGTCGCCCAGCCGCACCCCGCCCTCGCGGAAGCCCGCCGACACGTCGAACGCCGCCGTCGCCGACAGCTGCGCCCCGGTGCGGCGGCGCTGCACCTCATTCACGAAGTCGAGCAGGGGCGTGTCCTCGACGCGGGCGTACCGCGCGTCGAAACCGGGGCCGGCGGTGCCGAGGGGCTGATCGGCCCACGTCCGCACCAGCTCGTGCGCCGGGGCGACCCGGCGTACGATGCGCGGCACTTCCGCGACGCTCGCGAGGGGTATGAGGTCCGGCCGCACGTCGATGACGCGGAAGCGCGGGCCGTCCTTCACGAGCGTGACGTGCACCACCGAGAGACTCCGGGCCCAGCTCCCCGGCTGGACGAAGTGCACGCCGTCGATCACGGTGTCGCGGATCTCGCGGTGCGTGTGGCCGACGATCACGAGGTGCGGCTTGGGATCGACGGTCGCGAGCACGGCCGCCGCGTTCTCAGGGCCGATGCCGGCCGTGTCGTACGAGGATCGGCCGGAGAGACCCGCGTGCACGAGCACGATGCGCAGGTCGGCCGCCGCCGCCAGCGCGCGCAGTGCGGCCGGGGCCGCCGACCCGATCGGGAGCACGCGCACGCGCGCGGCCTCCACGATGGCGCGGTCCCACACCATCACCCCGGGGGTGGTGAACCCGGTGATCCCCACGCGCACGCCGCCGCGCGTCACCACCGCGTGCGGGGCGAAGAGCAGCGTATCCACCTCGGCCCCGCGGGGCGTCCGGACGGGCAGCCGGATGTTGGCCGAGACGTAGCGGTACGTGGCGTCACCCGCGGCACGTCGCAGCACGTCGAGTCCGAAGTTGAACTCGTGATTGCCCGGCGTGGCCGCGTCGTACCCGAGCGCGTTCAGGGCGTCGACGATCGGGTGGGGGCGACGTGCGTCCACCCGCGCGAAGTACGCGGCGAACGGGTTTCCCTGCAGCAGGTCGCCCGCATCGAGCAGCACGACCCGGTCGGGGAACCGTGCGCGCAGCGTCTCTACGATGGTCGCGGCGCGGCTGAGCCCCCAGGGAGCCTCGGCATCGCGCACGTAATCCCAGGCGCGGACGCGGCCATGGACGTCGGTCGTCGCGACGATCACGAGGCGGACGGTGTCGGGGGCCGCGGCGACCTGGAGCGCGACGAGGACGGCGAGTACGGCGGCGGGCATGATGGACGAAAATGGCGGGCGGACACGGGTTACGCCACTCGCCGCCGGTCCGGCCGGGCTGGGCGGGCGGCCCGTGCCCCGCCCGCCTCTCCCGGTCGCGCCGGTTCCCTTATAGTGTTGGGCTCGCATGACCGCCTCCGCCACCGCCGCCTTCATCGCCGCCATCGCCGAACCGACGCGGCTGCGCATCGTCAGCTGCGTCGCCGCAGCGCCGCTCTTCGTGTCGGACCTCGTCGCCATCCTCCGCCTGCCGCAGCCCACCGTCTCCCGCCACCTGCGGGTGCTGCGCGACGCGGGCGTGCTCAGCGATCTCCCGATCCCGCCCTACGCGATCTATTCGCTGGTCCCCCAGGCGTCGCCGCGCCAGCGCGTGCTGCGCGCCGTGCTCGACGCCGCCCTCACCGAGGCCGCGTTCCGGACGGAACGGGACGCCGCACTTGCCCGGTCACGCGAGAGTGTGCGGGCCCGCGTCGCGGGAGTGGGGGCCGATGTCGGCTGAGGCGCCGAGTCGCCGCATCCTGGTGGTGGACGACGAGCCCGACATCACCGGGCTCGTGGCCTACCATCTCGCCAAGGCCGGGTACCGGGTCATCACGGCGGCCAGCGGACCGGAGGCGCTGCGATCGGTCCGCGACGAGCGGCCCGACCTCATCGTGCTCGACCTGATGCTGCCGGGGATGACGGGATTCGACGCGCTGGCCGAGCTGCGCCGCCGCGACGACACGAAGGACATCGGCGTAATCGTGCTCACGGCGCGCCGGGACGAGGCCGACCGCATCAAGGGCCTGTCGCTGGGCGCGGACGACTACCTGCCAAAGCCGTTCTCGCCGGAGGAGCTGGTGCTGCGCGTCGGGGCGGTGCTGCGCCGCCTGTCGGCCCCCGCGGTCGCCGCCGGGGGCCAGCTCGTCGTCGGCCCGATCACCCTCGACGGCGGCGCGCACGAGGTCCGGGTGGACGGACGCCACGTGGAGCTCACGGCCACGGAGTTCCGCCTGCTGCGGCTCCTGATGGAGCGCGAGGGGCGCGTGCAGACGCGGACCCACCTGCTGCAGACGGTGTGGCAGGCCCAGCCGGACATCCAGACACGCACCGTGGACATGCACGTCCAGCGGCTGCGCACGAAGCTCGGCAAGGCCGGGGAATGGGTCGAGACCGTCCGCGGCGTGGGTTACCGCCTGCGCCAGCCGCCCGCGCGGGGACGCCAGGCGCCATGAGACTCGCGACCCGGCTGTTCATCGCCAGCGGCCTCATCATCCTCGCCACTGTGGTGGGCCTCGTCAGCGCGGCGGACGGGTACCTGCGCCGCGGCCTCGAGGTCGAGACGGCCGACGAGCTGGAGCGCGAAGCCCGGCTGGTCGCGGCCCTGCTCGTGCCCGATTCCAGCGCGTGGCCGGAGGAGGCGCGCCGTCTGGGCGCGCTCATCGGCCGCCGAGTCACCCTGGTGGACGAGCAGGGCCGGGTCCGCGGCGACACCGAGTTCGACCGGGCGTCCGTGACGCGGCTCGAGAACCACGGGGCCCGTCCCGAGATCGTCGCCGCCCGGCGCGACAGCGTGGGCCGCGACCGGCGGGTGAGCGCCTCCACCAACGCGGCCCAGCTGTATGTGGCGGTCCGCGGCGGCCCGCCCGGCCTGGCGGCGGTCCGGATCTCGGCCCCGCTCGACGCGGTGGACGCGCACGTCAGCGACGTCCAGCGCGCGGTGCTCGGCGCCGGCGTGTTCGCCCTCGTCGCCGCCGCGGTGCTGGCGTGGCTCGCGAGCGTCGTGCTCGCCCGCCCGCTGGTGCAGCTCGGCGACGCGGCCCGCGAGATCGCCGCCGGGCGCGCGCCGACGTTCCCCGAGTCCCGCATCCCGGAGGTCGCGCGGCACATCATGGCCCTCCGCGGCATGCACGAGGAGCTCGCCAGTCGCTTCACCCAGCTGCAGCGGGAACGCCAGGAGACCCACGCCGTGCTCGAGGCGATGACGGACGGCGTGATCGTCGCCAACCGGCGCGGCGACGTGACCGCGTGCAACGCCGCCGGCCGCCGCCTGCTCGCGTTCCGCGAGGGCGCGCCCCTCCCTCCCGTCGGCGAGCTGTTCCACGAGAAGCGCGCCCGTGACCTGCTGCGCCGCCTGGTCGCGGGCGCCGATGTCGAGCAGGAGGAGCTCGAGGTCGAGGGACGCACCCTGCTCGCCACCGGCCGGACGCTGCCCGACGGCGGCACGCTCCTCGTCCTGCGCGACGTGACCGCGCTGCGGCGCCTCGAACATGTGCGCCGGGACTTCGTGGCCAACGTCTCCCACGAGCTGAAGACCCCGCTGACGTCGATCGCCGGCTATGCGGAGACGCTCTCGGCCGAAGCGGGCGCGGACGGCCAGACGCACCGCTTCGCCGAGACGATCCTCGGCAACGCCCGCCGCATGCAGCGTCTCGTCGACGACCTGCTCGACCTGTCCCGCATCGAGTCGGGTGGCTGGCGGCCCGCCACCGACATCGTCGAGCTCGAACCCGCCGTGCGTGACGCCTGGGCCCCCCTGGCCGAGCGCGCCCGGACCGGCGGTGTGACGTTCGAGGTCGCGGTGTTGCCCGAAGCACACGCCGTGCCGGTCGACCCGGACGCCCTGCGCCAGATCCTCACCAACCTGTTCACGAACGCGCTGCGCCACACCGCCGCCGGCGGACGCATCCGGGTCGGCGCCGAGCTCGTCCAGGACAGCGTGCGCCTGACCGTGAGCGACACAGGCTCGGGGATCCCCGCCGAGCACCTGCCCCGGATCTTCGAGCGGTTCTATCGGGTGGACCCGGGCCGCTCGCGCGAGCAGGGCGGGACCGGTCTCGGGCTCGCCATCGTGAAGCACCTGGTCGAGGCGCACGGGGGTCGCGTCGAGGGCGAGAGCGCCCTCGGGCGCGGCACGACGATCCGCATGACCTTCCCGCCGGTAGCCCCCGCCTGACCCTTGGGTCCCGTTACGGGACCGAAACGCCGGCGTCGCGGAGCGTTGACACGACAGGCGCATGCTGGGGTCGTGAGAATCGCGCTCGTCACCGACACCTCCGTCGCCCGCCGCCTGATGCGCTGGATCACGCACCTCGGCGGCGCCACCGCGACGGTCGCCGCCGCCCTCGCGCTCGTGGCCCTGGGCGAACGCGCCACGGGCGTCACCGCGCTGCTGGCCAACCTGCTCTCGCACGTCCCGGTCCAGATCCTGAAGCGCCTGGTGCAGCGGCCGCGTCCCTGTGACGCGCAGGGCCGCCCGCTGGCGCTCGTCGATCTCCCCGACCCGTTCTCGTTCCCGTCGGGCCACGCGGCCGCCGCGACGGCGGTCGCCGCGTCTGTGGCCGTCGCGCACCCGGTGGCGGGCGCGGTCGTCCTGCCGCTCGCCGGTCTCGTAGCCGCCTCGCGCGTGCACCTGCGGGTGCACCACCCGGGCGACGTCGTGGCCGGTGCCTGCCTCGGACTCGCCGGGGCGATCGCGGCGAGCGCGATCCTGCGCTAAGCGCGCGTCGGGCGGTCGCTTGAGCCGTTACACGATCGTTTCACCGGCGGTCGCCGATCCGTGACACGCCGATCCCACCCTTGATGCAGAACCTCCGTGCAAGGGACACCATGCTGATCCGTGCATTCACGCTCCTGAGCGTGCTCCTCGCCGGCGCCGCAGCGCCGGCCGCTTCTCAGTCCGCCACCGGCCGCATCGTCGGCCGCGTCATCGATGCCGCTTCGGGTGAGCCGATCCCGGGCGCGCGCGTCGTCATCACGGCCGCGAGCATCGCCGGCCGGACCGACATGAACGGCCGGTACACACTGCTCAACGTGCCGACCGGGACCCACACCGTCACGGTCCGCAGCATCGGATACGCCGAGAAGTCGGTCACGGGCGTGGCCGTGACCGAGGGGGCGGTCGTGCCCCTCGACATCTCGCTCACGGTCACCGCGGTCGAGGTCGCCGGGATCGAGGTCACCGCCGAAGTCGAGCGCGGCTCGGTGAGCCGCGCCCTGGAGGAGCAGCGGGCCGCTTCCAACATCGTCTCCAGCCTGTCGCAGGAGCAGATCCAGCGCAGCCCCGACTCGGATGCGGGCCAGGCGGTCCAGCGCGTGAGCGGCGTGACGGTCCAGGACGGCCGGTACGTCTTCGTGCGCGGCCTGGGCGAGCGCTACACCACGACGTCGCTCAACAACACACGGATCCCGAGCCCCGAGCCCGAGCGCAAGGTGGTGCCGCTGGACCTTTTCCCGGCGGGGCTGCTGCAGTCGATCACCACGTCCAAGACGTTCACCCCGGACCAGCCGGGCGACTTCACCGGTGCTCAGGTGGACCTGCGTACCCGCG
>DASPFU010000150.1:0-29203 GCA_035620935.1 Gemmatimonadales bacterium | reverse complement strand
ACGTGGCCGAGGTCGAGGCGCTGTCGGGCGCGAAGCTGATCGACGAGGTGTTCAAGACGTGCGTCGAGCCGGCGCTGGTGCAGCCGACGTTCGTGCTCGATTACCCGGTGGCGCTGTCGCCGCTCGCGAAGCCCAAGCGCGGTGACCCCACCCGCGCCGAGCGGTGGGAGCTGTTCGTGCTCGGGCGCGAGATCGCGAACGCCTTCAGCGAGCTGAACGACCCCGAGGAGCAGCGGCAGCGGTTCGCGCAGCAGGCGGCGTTCGCCGCCGCGGGCGACGACGAGGCGCACCGCGTGGATGAGGACTTCCTGCGGGCCCTCGAGTACGGCATGCCGCCCGCCGGGGGCGTCGGGCTGGGCGTGGACCGCCTGGTGATGGTGCTCGCGGACCGGCCGTCGATCCGCGACGTGATTCTGTTCCCGATGCTGCGGCCCGAATGATGTCGCGGCTCGAGCTCCTCATCGCCTTGCGCTATCTGCGCAGCCGCCGGTCCTCGCGGCTGCTGTCGCTCATCACGGTGATCGCGGTGGGCGGGGTGACCGTCGGCGTGATGGCGCTGGTGGTGGTGCTGGGCGTGATGAACGGGCTGCAGGGCGACCTGCGCGAGAAGATCCTCGTGGCGAGCCCGCACCTCCGCGTGCTCACCTACGGCGGCGGGTTGCGGCTCGACGACTGGCCGCGGGTGCTCGCCGAAGTCCGCCGGGCGCCCGGGGTCGAGGCGGCCGCGCCGTTCGTGCTCACCCAGGGGCTCATCTCGGCGGGCCACGACTACGCCGAAGGGGTCGTGGTGATCGGCCTCGACGCGGATACGGGGATCCGCAGTGTGACGGGACTCGCGCGGCACTTCACCAAGGGCGACCTGCAGTTCGCCGCCACCCGCGGCGACGTGGACGGCGCGATCGTGCTGGGGACCCGCCTCGCGGGCAAGCTGTCGGCGTTCCCCGGGGACGTGGTGACGCTGATCTCCCCCGCGGGCGCCCGGTTCAACCCCAGCCTCGGCGCCTTCGTGCCGACCTTCCACCGGTTCGAGGTCGCGGGCACGTTCGCGACGGGGATGTTCGAGTACGACAACTCGTACGTGGTGCTGCGCCGGGACGTGGCGCAGCGCTTCGCCGGCCTCGACTCCGCTGTCACCGGGCTCGAGGTGCGGCTGACCGATCCGTGGGACGCGAAGGCCGTGGGCCTGCGCCTGGAGGACCAGCTCGGCTACCCGCACCGCGTGCTCGACTGGCAGACGCAGAACGCCTCGCTCTTCTCGGCGCTCAAGCTGGAGAAGCTCGCCATGGGCCTGGTGGTGTTCCTGATCTGCGTGGTGGCAGCGTTCAACGTCGTCGGCACGCTGTCGATGGTGGTGCGCGACAAGACGCGGGAGATCGGCATCCTCCGCGCCATGGGCCTGCCGCAGGCATCGATCCGCCGCATTTTCGTGGCCCAGGGTGTCATCATCGGACTCGTCGGAACGGCCGCGGGCGCCATCCTCGGGTTCACGCTCGGGCGGATGGTGGACTCCGGCCACTGGATCCGCATCGACCCGTCGATCTACTTTATCGATCACCTGCCCGTGCAGACGTCGCCGCGCGACGCCCTGGTGGTGATCGCGGCGAGTCTCGTCATCGCGATGCTCGCGCCGCTCTACCCGGCGCTCCAGGCCGCGCGGCTCGAGCCGGTCCAGGCGATCCGGTACGAATGACCGTCCTGCTCGAAGCGCAGGGACTGCGCAAGACGTTCGCCGGGGGCGACGGGCAGCCGATCGAGGTGCTGCGGGGCGTGGACCTGGGCATCGCGCGCGGCTCGGTGGCGGCGGTGGTGGGGGCGTCGGGCGCCGGGAAGAGCACGCTGCTGCACCTGCTCGGCGCGCTCGACCGGGCCTCGAGCGGGGACGTCTGGCTCGAGGGCTCGCGCTATGCGGACCTCGATCCGGCAGGGCTGGCGAGCCTGCGCAACCGCAAGCTCGGCTTCGTGTTCCAGTTCCACCACCTGCTGCGGGAGTTCTCGGCCCTCGAGAACGTGATGATGCCGCTCCTCATCGCGGGGGCGTCACCGCGCGAGGCGCGCTCCCGGGCGGCGGAGATGCTGTCGGCGGTCGGCCTCGCGGGTCGCATGACCCACCGACCGCCCGAGCTGTCGGGGGGCGAGCAGCAGCGCTGCGCGGTCGCGCGCGCGCTGGTGCACGACCCCCGCCTGGTACTGGCGGACGAGCCGTCCGGCAACCTCGACCACGCCAACGCCGAGCGCCTGCACGAGATCTTCTTCCGGCTGGCACGGGAGTTCGAGACCGCCGTGGTCGTGGTGACGCACAACCGGCAGCTCGCGGCGCGCGCCGACCGCATCCTCTGGCTCGAGGACGGCCGGCTCACCGAGGTGAGCTCCGTGGACGCGGTGCCGTGATGCGGTGCGACCACTGCGGTCTGCGCGACGCCGTGATCAACCTCACCCAGGTCGAGCACGACACCAAGGTCACGCTCCACCTATGCGAGGAATGCGCGCAGCTGAAGGGGATCGAGACCGGCGGGGCGGTGCTCAAGTCCCCCCTCGGCGGATTCATCACGGCCATGGGCAAGGGGTCGGCATCGCCGGCGCCGCGTCCCGCCGCCCCGGCCGAGCGCTGCCCGTCGTGCGGCGCCACGCTGCAGGATTTCCGCGAGTCGGGTCGGCTGGGGTGCGGCGAATGCTATCTCGCCTTCGAGGCGCACGTGCGCGACCTGCTGCGGCGGTTGCACGGGTCGAGCCAGCACGCCGGCGAGCGCTATCTCGCCCCCGGTGAGCTGGCCCCCGATCCCCGCGCCGAGCTGCTCGACCTGCGCGACCGCCTGCGCCGCGCCGTGGAGACGGAGAATTTCGAGCTGGCCGCCGAACTGCGCGACCGCATCCGGGTGCTCGAGTGATCGACCTCGCGCTGGTCCCCGACGACGGCATCGGCTGGCTCGACGGCTCGGGCGCCGAGAGCCCGATCGTCCTCTCGTCGCGCATCCGCCTGGCCCGCAACCTCGCCGGCCACCCGTTCTCGCAGCGCAGCCGGGACGCCGACCGGCTGGGCGTGCTGGCCCTGGTGCGGGAGGCCGCCACCGCGGTGCCGCCGCTCGCCGGGGCGGTGACCTTCCGGCTGGACCAGCTCGAGCGGCCGGACCGGCAGGTGCTCCACGAGCGCCATCTGGTGAGCCGGGAGCTGGCCGGGCTGGAGGCGGGTGGGCGACCGCGCGCCGGGGCGGCGGTGATGGTGCGCGGCCCCGCGGCGGTCATGGTCAACGAGGAAGACCATCTGCGCCTGCAGGTGATGCGTTCCGGCCTGGCGGTCGAGGACGGGTATGTCCAGATGGAGGCGCTGGATACGGGCCTGGGGCGGCTGCTGCCCTTCGCCTTCCATCAGGAGTTTGGCTATCTTACAGCCTGTCCCACCAATGCCGGGACGGGCCTGCGCGCCAGCGTGCTTATCCACTTGCCGGGGCTCGTTTTGACGAAGGAGATCGGCAAGGTGCTGCAGGGGCTGGCGCAGGTGGGGTTGACGTTTCGGGGGCTGTACGGGGAAGGGAGCGAGGTCGTCGGGAACTTCTTCCAACTCTCGAACCAGACCACGCTGGGGAAGTCGGAGGAGGACCTCCTCGATCACTTCGGCAAGGTGGTGCGCCAGGTCATCGCGTACGAGCAGCAGGCGCGCGACGTGATGATGCGGACGGCGCCGGCCGAGGTGGAGGACAAGGTGTGGCGGGCCTACGGACTGTTGCGACACGCCCGCACGCTGAGCTTCGAGGAGACGATGAACCTGCTGTCGGGGGTGCGCCTGGGGGCGGCATTGAATCTGATCCCCGGGGTGAGGGTATACACCCTCAATAAGTTGTTGATCTTCACCCAGACGGCGCATCTCGCGGCATTGGAGGGGCGCGCGGTGGGTGACCCGGAGCTGCCGACGGTGCGGGCGGCGTACGTTCGCAAGCTGCTCGACGCGGAGCTCGCCTGAAGGTCGCGAGGTGGGAACGGAGATGAACGGGTACAACTTCACCGATCGCGTGCGGAAGGTCCTCCAGATGGCCCGGGAGGAAGCCGCCCGTCTCCATCACGAGTACGTGGGGACCGAGCACATCCTCCTCGGCCTGATCCGGGAGGGGGAGGGGGTCGCCGCGGCCGTGCTCACCAACCTGAACGTCGACCTCGAGGAGATCTCCCAGAAGATCGAGGAGACGGTGAAGAAGGGGAAGGCGACCGCCGCCGCGGGGCCGGACTTGCCCTACACGTCGCGCGCCAAGAAAGTGCTGGAGCTCGCGATGAGCGAGGCGCGCGAGCTGAACCACAGCTACGTGGGGACGGAGCACCTGCTGCTCGGCCTGCTGCGTGAGGAGAAGGGGATCGCGGCCCAGGTGCTGACCGATCAGGGGGTCAATCTCGAGCAGGCGCGCGCCGAGACACTGCGCCTGTTGGGCAGCGAGATGCCCGCCGCACCCGCCGCGGGCGCCACGCCGCCCGCCGCGCCCAGCCAGAAGAGCGAGAAGAAGTCGAAGACTCCGGCGCTCGACCACTTCTGCCGCGATCTCACCCAGCTCGCGGGCGAAGGCACGCTCGATCCGACGATCGGGCGTGAGAAGGAGATCGAGCGCGTGATGGAGATCCTCTCCCGGCGCAAGAAGAACAACCCGGTGCTGATCGGGGAGCCCGGGGTGGGGAAGACGGCGATCGTGGAGGGCCTGGCCCAGTTGATCGCCAGCGGCCAGTGTCCGGACGCGCTCAAGGACCACCGGGTGCTGTCGCTCGACATGGCGGCGGTGATCGCGGGGACCAAGTACCGGGGCCAGTTCGAGGAGCGGCTCAAGGCGGTGATCAACGAGATCGCCCAGAACCGCAACATCATCCTGTTCATCGACGAGCTGCACACGCTCGTGGGCGCGGGCGCGGCCGAGGGCGCGGTGGATGCGTCCAACATGCTGAAGCCCGCGCTGGCGCGCGGCGAGCTCCAGTGCGTGGGCGCCTCGACGCTCAACGAGTACCGCAAGTACATCGAGAAGGATGGCGCGCTCGAGCGGCGCTTCCAGACCGTGATCGTGGACCCGCCGACGGTCGAGCAGACGATCGAGATCCTCAAGGGGCTGCGCAAGCGGTATGAGGAGCATCACCGGGTCGTGATCCCCGACGAGACCCTGGAGGGGGCGGCGCGGCTGTCGGAGCGCTACATCACCGACCGGTTCCTGCCCGACAAGGCGATCGACGTGATCGACGAGGCGGGGGCGCGGGCGCGGCTGGCCGCGCAGGTGCCGCCACCGGAGGTGGCCGCCCTGAAGGGGGAGCTCGAGCAGATCAACGCCGAGAAGGAAGCGTCGGTGCGCGACCAGAACTTCGAGCGTGCCGCGGCCCTGCGCGACCAGGAGCGCGAGAAGCAGTCGGAGATCCGGCGGCGGCGCGAGGAGTGGGACAAGGAGCGCCAGACCCATCGGCCCACGATCTCGGAGGAGAACGTCGCGTTCATCGTGTCGCGCTGGACCGGCATCCCGGTCACGCGGCTGCAGGAGGCGGAGACCGCGCGCCTGCTGCGGATGGAAGACGAGCTGCACGAGACGGTGGTGGGCCAGGACGAGGCGATCACGGTGATCTCGCGGGCCATCCGGCGCAGCCGCGCCGGGCTCAAGGACCCGCGGCGGCCGATCGGCTCGTTCGTGTTCTCCGGTCCCACGGGGGTCGGCAAGACCGAACTGGCGCGGGCACTGGCGCGGTTCCTGTTCGCCGACCCCAATGCCCTCATCCGCGTCGACATGTCGGAGTACATGGAGAAGTTCTCCGTGAGCCGGCTGATCGGCGCGCCGCCGGGGTACGTCGGCTACGAGGATTCGGGGGCGCTCACCAAGCAGGTGCGTCGCCGGCCGTACTCGGTCGTCCTCCTCGACGAGATCGAGAAGGCCCATCCCGACGTGTTCAACATCCTGCTGCAGGTGCTCGATGAGGGCCACCTGACCGACAACTACGGCCGCGTGATCGACTTCAAGAACACCGTGGTCATCATGACGTCGAACGTCGGGGCGCGCGACATGGTCAAGGGCAAGGCCCTGGGGTTCGCGCAGTCGGACGAGCAGTCGTCGTTCGCCCGGATGTCGGAGAAGGTCAAGGAGGAGATCTCGAAGGTCTTCAACCCCGAGTTCCTCAACCGGCTCGACGACGTGATCGTGTTCCACCCGCTGACGCGGGAGCACATCGGACAGATCGTCTCGGTCCTGCTGCGAGACGTGCAGCGCCGGCTTGGCGAGGAGGAGCTGACCCTGCGCCTCACGGTGGCCGCGAACGCGTTCCTCGTGGACCACGGGTACGACGAGCATTACGGGGCGCGTCCCCTCAAGCGCGCCATCCAGCGCTTCGTCGAGGACCCCCTGTCGGAGAAGATCCTGCTCGGGGAGTTTGCGCGCGGCGACGAGATCGAGGTCGACGTCGCGCCCGAGGGGGACCGGCTGGCCTTCCGAGCGCTGTCCGGCTCGAAGGCGTGACCGGTCGGTTCCTCGCCGCCGCGCTCGCGGCGGCGTGCGTCGTCGTCGCGCCCCCGGCCGCCGCTCAGGAGGCCGGGGGCGCGATCACGCCCGACTCCATCGTCGTCGAGGGCAACCGGCGCGTGCCCGCGGCCACGGTGCTGCTGGTGAGCGGGCTCGCCGCCGGCCGCTCGATCGGCTACCGCGAGGTCCAGCGCGCGGTGCAGAATCTCTACGGCACCGCCCAGTACGCGGACATCGCCATCGAGCGGCGCCTGGTGGACGGGCGCACGTTGCTCGTGATCCGCATCCGCGAGCAGCCGGTCGTCCTGCGGTGGGCCGTGCGCGGTGTGGAGCGGCTCAGCGAACGGACCGTGAAGGACAAGGTGCTGCTGGCGGAGGGCCGGCCGCTCGATCCGTCCGCGGCGGAGCGCTCGCGCGGGCGCATCGACTCGCTCTACCGGGCCGAGGGCTACCACCAGGCGCAGGTGCGCACCCTGACCGTGTGGGAGCCGGACTCGCTGCGCGTGCGGGTCATCTTCGACGTGACCGAGGGACGCCGCGTCGCGATCTCGTCCGTGGATTTCGTGGGCAACGAGCGGTTCTCGGACGCGGCCATCGTCGACTGGATGAAGTCGCAGCCGGAGGGATTCTGGTGGTTCCAGTCGGGCGAGCTGGAGGACGACAGGCTGCGCGAGGACCTGCAGGAGCGAGTCCCCGCCAAGTACGGCGAGCGCGGCTATGTGGACTTCCAGGTACTGGACGACACCGTGATCGTCCACGAGAACACGGGGAAGGCCGAGCTGCGCGTCCGCGTCTCCGAGGGCGACGTGTACCGCGTCGGTACGTTCGAGATCGTCGGCAACCGGCGATTCACCACCAGCGAGCTGGAGGCGCTGTACCCGTTCCGGTCCGGAGGCCTGACCGGGTTCCTGGGGCTGGGTGCCGGATCGCTGGTGTCGGGCGCGACCTTCGACGCGGAGGAGTGGGAGAAGGCGACCCAGGAGGTCCGGACCCGCTACTACAACAACGGCTACATCTACGCCCAGGTGCGCGGCGACGTCATGCGCCGCGCGGGCGCGGACGGTACGTCGTTCGTGGACCTGCGGTGGCTCATCGAGGAGGGGCAGCCGGCCATCGTGAACCGGATCGAAATCCGGGGGAACGACGTCACGCACGAGCGGGTGATCCGCGAGGCGATCGTGATGGTTCCCGGCGACGTGTTCCGGCAGGACGCGCTGATCCGTTCCTACCAGAACATCTCGAACCTCGGGTTCTTCAACCAGCCGCTGCCGTTCCCCGACACGCGCCCCGCCAACGACCAGGGCGACGTCGACGTGATCTTCCACGTGAGCGAACGCCGCACGGGGAACATCAACTTCGGCGCCTCGGTGGGGCAGGGCACGGGTGTCGGCGGTTTCATCGGGCTCGACGAGCCGAACCTGTTCGGGCGCGCCAAGCGCGGCCGCCTGCAGTGGCAGTTCGGACGCAACATCAACGACTTCGACATCTCCTACACCGACCCCGCCATCCGCGAGTCGCGCATCTCGGGGACGGTGAGCCTCCACAATACGCGGGTGCGCTACCGCATCGGCGACCTGGGCCGCCAGCGGCGCCGTGGCGGCGGCCTGCAGTTCGGGTTCCCCTTCATGGGAGACCGGTACACGCGGCTGTACCTGTCGTACGCCATCGACGAGCAGACCTTCACGGGGTCGTCCACCAACCCGGCGTTCCGCAACCGCTTCGGCTGCACGGCCTGCCTCCGCTCCACCATCGGCGTCTCCCTGGTGCGGGACACCCGCATCGACCTGCCCTTCGCCACCGCAGGCGCCTACGGGACGGTGGCCGTGGCGCAGACCGGCGGCCCGATGGGCGGGGACGGCAACTTCCAGAAGGTGGAGCTCGAGGGCCGCTGGTACACGCCGCTCGGCCAGATGGGCGGGGACGCCGGCAGCGCGCCGATCAAGTTCGTGCTCGGCTTCTCCACCCGGACGGGGTTCATCTTCGGTGACACGCCCTTCTTCGAGCAGCTGTTCTTCATGGGTGGCACCCAGTTCGGCATCCCGCTGCGCGGCTACAACGAGTTCGCCATCACCCCGCGCGGCTTCGATCCCAGTGCGCAGGGCACGTCGGCGAGCGGGGCCGACGCCTTCGGCCAGGCATTCCTCGCGCTGAGCGGCGAGCTGGGCGTCCGGCTGTCACAGATGTTCTACGTGTACAACTTCTACGACGCGGGCAACCTGTGGAGCCGGGCCGGGCAGTTCAGCGCCGCGCGGCTGTTCCGCGGCGCGGGCGTGGGGCTCGCGCTGATCTCGCCGCTCGGTCCCCTCGGTCTCGACCTGGCATACGGGTTCGACAAGGTCGACCAGTACGGCCACCCCGCCCCGGGCTGGAAGCTGCACTTCCGGCTCGGCAACTTCTTCTAATCGCGGTTCCACTCCGGAGCAGATCATGACACGAGCTGTCCTCGCCGCACTCGCGCTCGCGGCAGCCGCGCCCGCGGCTGCGCAGGCGCCCGCCGCGGCCCCGGTGCGCATCGGGTTCATCTCCTTCCGCGACGTGCTGCAACGCACGCCGGGGTACGCGGCGGCGGAATCGACGTTCACCCGCGAGGTGGAGGGCTTCCGGCAGGAGGTGACCCAGCTGCAGCAGCAGATGGACTCGGCCGTGCAGGCCTTCGACCAGCAGTCGATCGCCCTGTCGCCCGCAGCCCGCACCCAGAAGCAGCGGGAACTGCAGCAGATGCAGCAGCGCATCGAACAGCGCACCGGCGAGCTGCAGCAGCGCGCCGGCGATCGGGAGCGCGAGCTGCTCCGGCCCATCCAGGCGCGGGTCGAGTCGATCATCCAGGGGATGCGGGCCGAGCTCAACCTGTCCCTCATCCTCGACACCGGCCCGGGCAACGGCGTGGTCGCCTACGATCCCGCCCTCGACCTCACCGCGCGGGTGCTGGAGCGGCTCCAGCGAGCGCAGTGACCCCGCGGTGGCCCTGAAGGACTCCCCGACGGTCGCGGGCCACCTGACCACGGCCGAGGTCGCCGCCCTGACGGGCGGGCGCCTCGTGGGACCCGGGGACGTGCCGGTCACCGGCGTGGCACCCCTCGACCGTGCCGGCGCGGGCGACCTCTCGTTCGTTGCCAGCAGCCGCTACCTCCCGTACCTTGAGCGCTCCCGCGCCGCGGCGATGCTCGTGGCACCCGCGTTCGCCGACGCGCCGGGCGGTCCGGCGGCGCGCATCGTCATCGACGATCCGTACCAGGCCCTGCTCGCCGTCCTGCCCCGGCTGTACCCGGAGCCGCCGGTCGAGGGCGGCGTGCACCCGAGCGCCGTCATCGGGGCCGGGGCACGGTGGGAGGACCCCGTCGCCATCGGGCCGCACGCCGTCCTGGGGCGCGGCGTCCGGCTGGGCCGCGGCGTGCGGATCGGCGCGGGGTGCGTGCTCGGCGACGGGGTCCAGGTCGGGGACGGCACTTGCTTGCATCCCCAGGTCGTCTGCTACCCCGGCACGGTGGTCGGCGACCGCGTGATCCTGCACGCCGGGGTGCGGCTGGGCTGCGACGGGTTCGGGTACGTGCCGGGGGAGGCCGGGGCTGGGCACCGCAAGATCCCGCACGTCGGCCGGTGCGTGGTGGGACACGATGTGGAGATCGGCGCCAACACGACGGTGGACCGGGGGAGCGTGGACGACACGGTCATCGGGGACGGGACCAAGATCGACAACCTGGTCCAGATCGCGCACAACGTGCGCATCGGCGCACGCTGCATCATCATGGCCCAGGTGGGCATCTCGGGCAGCTGCGTCATCGAGGACGACTGTATCCTCGCCGGGCAGGCCGGCCTGGCGGGGCATCTCACCGTAGGGCGGGGCGCCCGGGTGGCAGCACAGTCGGGGGTGGATCGGACCATCCCTCCCGGGACGACGGTGTTCGGTTATCCCGCTCGCGAGCGGCGCGAGGCGTTCCGCACGCTGGCGGCGATGAACCGCCTGGCCCGGATCGCGGGCCGGCTCGAGAAACTCGTGGCGGACCATGGCGAAGACGCCCGGTAGACGCTCGATCCAGCGCGAGGGGTCCCTCTCGGGGCGGGGCCTGCACACCGGCGCGGAATGCCGCGTGCGCTTCCTTCCCGCCGAGCCCGGCGAAGGGATCGTGTTCCGGCGGATCGACCTGGACGGACGGCCGGAGATCCGGCCCCGCCTCACCGAGGTCGGCGCCGTGGAGCGCCGCACGGCGATCGGGTCAGGCGACGCCACGGTCGATACCGTCGAACACCTCCTGGCGGCCGTCACGGCGCACGCGATCGATGACCTCATCGTGGAGCTGTCGGGTCCCGAGCCGCCGATCGGCGACGGCAGTTGCGCGCCGTACTTCGCCGCGCTCGCCGAGGCGGATCCGGTCGAGACGAGCGGGGAACCGACGCTGCTGACGGTGCAGGCGCCGTTCACCGTGACCGAGGGCGACGCCGGCTACATCGTGGCGCCGGCCAAGGGGCTGCGGCTCACCGTGACGATCGAGTGGCCACACCCGCTGATCGGGCGCCAGACGGGGGTGTGGGACGTCAGCGCCGCCACGTTCGCGGACGAGCTGGCCGCCGCGCGCACGTTCGGATTCGCCCACGAGGTCGAGGCCCTGCGCGCCCGCGGGCTCATCAAGGGGGCCTCGGCGAGCACGGCGATCGTGCTGAGCGACACGGGGATAGCGGCGGGGGCGCCGCTGCGCTGGCCGGACGAGTTCGTCCGCCACAAGGCGGCCGACGTGCTCGGGGACCTGGCCTTCACCGGCGCACGGGTGCAGGCGCACATCGTCGCCACCCGTCCCTCGCACGCCGGCAATGTGGCGCTGGCCCGGGCCCTGGCGCGGGCGGGCACGCGCACCGGGGCCGCGATGTTCGACATCGCCAGGATCATGTCGTACCTCCCCCACCGCTATCCGTTTCTGCTGGTGGACCGGATCGTCGAGATCGAGGGCGACAAGCGCATCGTCGGCATCAAGAACGTCACGATCAACGAGCCCTTCTTCCAGGGACACTTCCCCGGCCATCCGATCATGCCGGGCGTGCTCATCATCGAGGCGATGGCGCAGGTGGGCGGGATGCTGCTGATGAGCCGGTTCGAGGGGCAGAGCTTCGAGGACAAGGTCGTGTACTTCATGTCGCTCGACGCAGTGAAGTTCCGCCGCCCCGTGGTCCCGGGTGACCAGATCCGCTTCGAGCTCGAGATGCTGGCGTTCCGCGGCCGCACCTGTCGCATGAAGGGCGTGGGGTTCGTGGATGGGCAGGTGGTGGCGGAGGCCGAGATGATGGCGATGGTGGTCGACCGGTGATTCATCGCACCGCGTTGGTCGATTCGTCGGCCCAGGTGGGCCGGGACGTGACGATCGAGCCGTTCACGATCATCGGCCCGCACGTGGTGCTGGGCGACGGCTGTGTCATCGGGCCGCACGCGGTACTCGAGCGCAACGTGCGCCTTGGCCAGGGCGTCCGGATCGGCGCCGGCACCGTGCTGGGCGGGCCGCCCCAGGACGTGAAATACAAGGGTGAGGAGACGTGGGTCGAGATCGGCGATGCCACCGTGATCCGCGAGTACTGCACCGTCAACCGCGGAACGGCGGCCACCGGGAAGACGACCGTCGGAGCGCGCTGTTTCATCATGACGTACGTGCACTTCGCCCACGACTGCCACATCGGCAACGACGTGATCGTCGCCAACGCGGTCCAGATGGCCGGTCACGTGCGGGTGGACGACCGGGCGATCATCTCGGGCCTGACGCCCATCCATCAGTTCGTGCGCGTCGGCACACTGGCGTTCGTCGGCGGGGGATCCCGCGTGAACCAGGACATCCCGCCCTACACCAAGGCCGTCGGCAGCCCCCTCCACCTGTACGGCCTGAACTCGGTCGGCCTGCAGCGCGCGGGCTTCTCGCCCGATACCAAGCTCGCCCTCAAGAAGGCCTACCGCATGGTCTTCAATTCCGATCTCACACCCGCGCAGGGCCTCGCCCGCGCGCGCGCCGAGCTGCCGCCGCTCGCGGAGATCGAGACGTTCCTGCGCTTCATCGAGGAGAGCCAGCGGGGGGTGGGGGCGTGACCGGCCGTACAGTGAAGGTCGGCGTGATCGGCACGGGTGCGCTGGGATACCATCACGCCCGCCTTTACCGCACCCTGCCGGACGCGGAGCTGGTGGGGATCTTCGACATCAACGCCGACCGGGCCGCGCAGGTCGCCCGCGAGCTGGGCACGCGGGCCTTCCCGTCGCTGACGGCGCTGCTCGACGGGATCGAGGCGGCGTCGGTCGTGGTCCCGACGTCGCACCACACCGAGGTGGGACTGGCGGTGCTCGAGCGGGGGATCCACGCGCTGGTGGAGAAGCCGCTCGCCGACACGGTGGCGGGCGCCGAGCGCCTCGTGGCCGCCGCCGAACGGGCCGGGGTCAGGCTCCAGGTGGGTCACGTGGAGCGGTTCAACCGCGCGGTGCGGGCGGCGCTGCCGTATCTCGACGCGCCGCGCTTCCTCCAGTCGGAGCGTCTCGCGCCCTTCTCGCCGCGCGGTACCGACGTGGCCGTGATTCTCGACCTGATGATCCACGATCTCGATCTGGTGCTCGAGCTCGTGCGCTCGCCGGTGACCGAAGTGCGCGCCACGGGGGTGGCGATCCTCACCCCGCACGTGGACATCGCCAACGCCCGCGTGGAGTTCGCCAATGGCGCGGTGGCGCTGATCACCGCGAGCCGCGTGTCGCGCGAGCGCACACGCAGGCTGCGCGTCTTCCAGCCGACCGGGTATTTCTCCCTCGACCTCGCGGCCGGCGGCGGTCACTACTACCGTCTCAAGCCCGAGTGGCAGGCCCTCAAGGCCCAGAAGATCGAGGACGTGGTGGAGCACGTGCGCCTCGAGGCCCCCGAGGCCGAGCCGCTCAAGCTCGAGCTCCAGAGCTTCCTCGCCGCCGTGCGGGGCGAAAGCGACGTCGTCGTGTCGGGCGCGGCAGGGGCCCAGGCCCTGGCGCTCGCGCTGCGCGTGGCGGAGGCGGTGCAGGCCTCGCCCGCAACGGTCGCGCGCGGTCCGTGACGGGCGCCGCCCCCCGGATCTACTTCTCCGCCGGGGAGCCATCGGGAGACGCGCACGCGGCGGCGGTCGCGGCGGCGCTGCGGCGGCGTCTCCCCGGGGCCGCGCTCGAGGCGTTCGGTGGGCCGGCCCTCGCCGCCGCCGGCGTGACGATGGTCGACCGGATGGAGGACTACTCGGTCGTCGGGTTCGTCGAGGCGATCGGCGCGATCCCGGCCCACTACCGTCTGCTGCACCGCACGATGGACGCCGTGACGGCGGCCCGCTACGACCTCGTGATCCTGGTGGACTACCCCGGATACCACCTGCGGCTCGCCGAGCGCGTCGCCCGGCGCGGCGTGCCCGTGCTGTACTACGTCGCCCCGCAGCTCTGGGCCTGGGGGGCGTCGCGGGTGCGGCGGCTGCGCGCGGTGCGGCGCGTCGCGGTCATCCTGCCGTTCGAGGAGGAATTCTTCCGGTCGCACGGCATCGCTGCGACGTTTGTGGGGCATCCGCTGCTCGACCGGCCGCCGCCGCCGCCGCGCGACACCGCGCAGCGGGCCCTGGGGCTCGACCCGGACCGCCCGGTGCTGGGCCTGTTCCCCGGGAGCCGCGGCATCGAGGTCCGGCGCCACTGGCCGGCGTTCCGCGCGGCTGCGGCCCTGGTGGCGCGCGCACGGCCCGAGCTCCAGGTGATCGCGGCCGGGACCCCCCGTGGCGTCTATCCCGATCCGGGCCCCATCGCGGTGCATCACGGCGACCCCGGGCTCGTATTCGCGGCCGCCGACGCCGGGATCTGCAAGTCGGGCACGACCACGCTCGAGGCCGCCCTGGCGGACGTGCCGATGGTGATCGCCTACCGCCTCAACGCCCTGTCGTACCTCATCGCCCGCCGCATCTCGACGGTGGCGTGGGCGGGGCTCGTCAATCTCGTGGCGGGCGAGGAGGTCGCGCCCGAGCTGCTGCAGCACCGGGCCACGCCGACGGCGCTGGCGGCGGCCGTCGCCCCGTTGCTCGACGCCGACCACCCCGTCACGCGCCGCCAGCGGGACCACCTGGCGCTCGTGCGTCAGCGGCTCGGCGCCCCGGGAGCAGCCGAACGGGTCGCCGGGCTGGCGATCGAGCTGCTGCGGTGAGGCTGCGGTTCCTCGAGCCCATCGCGTTCCCGCTCGCGGCGGCGGCGATCCGGCTGCTCGCCGCGACGTGGCGGCTGCGCGTCCGGAACGGGGAGCACCTCGCGGCGGCACGGGCCTCCGGCCGGCCGGTGCTGTTCGCCCTGTGGCACAGCCGCATCCTGCCGCTGCTGTTCCACCACCGCGGGGAAGGCGTCGTCACGCTCATCAGCCGCCATCGCGACGGGGGCCACCTCGCCCGGCTCGCGGAGCAATGGGGCTACGGGACGGTGCGCGGCTCGAGCGGCAAGGGGGGAGAGGCCGGACTGCTCGGTCTCGTCCGCGCCCTGGGGGCTCGGGGTGCTGGTGCCATCACCCCCGACGGGCCGCGCGGGCCGGCGGAGCAGGTGAAGCCCGGCGCCGTCGCGGCGGCCCAGCACGCCGGGGCCGTCCTTCTGCCCATCGCGGCGCGGACCGAACGGGCCTGGTGGTTCACGTCCTGGGACCGGTTCTGTCTGCCGAAGCCGTTCGCCCGGGTGGACGTGGTGTATGGCCCGCCGTTCGCGGTGGCCGAGGGGAAGGACGCCCTGCGGCAGGGGATCGAGCGGCTCGAGCGCGCGCTCCAGGCCGTCACGTACGGACCGTGATCGACCCCGCCGTGACCGCGTGGCTGTGGGGGAGCCGGGCGCCGCTGGCTCGCGGCGTCCGCGCGGCCCTCCTGCCGTTCGCCGTTGTGTACGACGGCGCGATGCGGCTGCGTGCTCGCGCGTACGCCACCCGGGTGCGGCGGACCGAGCGACTGCCGCTGCCCGCGATCGCGGTGGGCAATCTGTCGGTCGGAGGCACCGGCAAGACGCCGCTCGCGGCCTGGATCGCGGCGTATGCGCTGCGCCACGGCGCGCGCCCCGCCATCCTGCTGCGGGGCTACGGGGGGGACGAGACGCTGGTGCACGAGCGTCTCACCCCGGGGGTGATCGTCGTTGCGGATCCCGATCGCCGCGCCGGCGCGGCCCGCGCCCTGGCGGCGGGCGCCACGGTGCTGGTGCTGGACGACGCCTTCCAGCGACTCGACGTCGCGCGGGACGTGAACATCGCCGTGCTCAGCGCCGAAGGCGAGCAGGCGGCGCGCTGGCCGCTCCCGGCGGGACCGTGGCGTGAGGGGTGGTGGGCGCTCATTCGGGCCGATCTGATCGTGGTGACGCGCAAGCGGGCGTCCGCGGGCGCCGCGCAGGACCTCGCCGCGCGGCTGGCAGTTGCCTGCCCCGGAACACCAGTGGCCGTGGCGCATCTGGCCCTCGGCCGGCTCACGACGCTCCGGTCCGGGCGGCTGGTGGCCTCCGAGGCCCTGGTCGGCAAGCGGGTGGTGGCGGCGGCCGGGGTCGGGGACCCGGCGAGCTTCGCCGCGCAGATCGGGGCGTTGGGTGCGACCGTTCGCCTCGAGGCCTTCCCGGATCACCACGCCTATGGCGCGGCCGATGTCGCGCGGCTCGTGCGGGCGGCCGCCGCGGCCGATTATCTTATGGTCACGGAGAAGGATGCCGTGAAGCTCCACGCGCGGTGGCCGGCGGATGCCGGGGAACCCCTGGTGGGGCACCTCGAGGTCAATTGGGAAACGCAAGGAGGGGCCGTCCGCGGGGCGCTCGATCGCGTCCTGGCGGGCCCGCCTCCGCCACCACCACCGCGCACCGACAGGCCATGACGACCCAGACACCCACGGGCGCCGAGCAGGTGATCCGGCGCGACAAGGACACCTTCCTCGCCGAGGAGAACCCGTTCGAAGCGATGATGGAGCGCTTCGACGAGGCCGCCCGCCTGCTCGAACTCGACCGCGGGCTCTACAAGGTCCTGCGCAACCCCGAGAAGCAGATCATCGTCTCCATTCCCATCACCCGGGACTCGGGCGAGATCGAGGTGTACACCGGCTACCGCGTGCTCTACAACACGTCGCGCGGTCCGGCGAAGGGGGGCATCCGCTTCGATCTCAGCGTGACCCTGGAAGAGGTCAAGGCGCTCGCCGCGTGGATGACGTGGAAGTGTGCGGTGGTGAACATCCCGTTCGGGGGCGCCAAGGGCGGGGTAGTGTGCGATCCGGCGAACATGTCCATGGTGGAGCTCGAGCGCCTCACCCGCCGCTACACGTCGGGCATCATCGAGACACTCGGCCCGGATTCCGACGTCCCGGCGCCGGACGTCAACACGAACGAGCGCGTGATGGCGTGGATCATGGACACCTACTCGATGCACAAGCGCCACACGGTCACCGCCGTCGTCACGGGAAAGCCGGTGGCGATGGGCGGGTCCCTGGGGCGTCGCGAGGCGACGGGGCGAGGCTGTCTGTTCGTGACGCGCCAGGCGCTGGCGCGGCTGGGGCTCACGATGTCGGGGGCGCGGGTCGCCGTCCAGGGGTTCGGCAACGTCGGCTCGATCGCCGCCGAGCTGATGGCGCAGGAGGGCGCGAAGATCATCGCCGTGAGCGACAAGACGGGCGGCCTGTACGATGTGCGGGGCCTCGACATCCCCGCCGTGATCGCCTACGCCCGGGAGCACCGCCAGCTGGCCGGCTACCCCAAGGCCGAGGCGATCGGCAACGACGCGCTGCTCACCATCGACTGTGATGTCCTGGTCCCGGCGGCGCTGGAGAACGTGATCACGTCGAAGAACGCGCCCCGCATCAAGGCGAAGGTCATCTGCGAGGGGGCCAACGGTCCCACCACCGCCGCCGCCGACGAGATCCTCGAGCAGAAGGGGATCTTCGTCATCCCCGACATCCTGGCGAACGCGGGCGGCGTGACGGTGAGTTACTTCGAGTGGGTACAGGACCGCGGCGGCTATTTCTGGGACGAGGAGACCGTGAACCGGCGCCTCGAGTCCATCATGACCAGGGCGTTCAACGACGTGACGACGCTGGCGGACCGGCACAAGGTCAATGCGCGGATCGCGGCGTACATGGTGGGCATCGACCGCGTAGCGACGATGCACAAGCTCCGCGGGCTCTATGCCTGATGCGATACCGGGTCGTCGCGGTGGGCCGCCTGCGCGACGCGGCGCTGCGCGCGGCCAGTGATGAATACCTCGGCCGGCTGCGGCGCTACGCCCGGGTCGAGGAGCACGAAGTGAAGGACGAGGCGCGGGTCCTGGGCGCGGTGCCCGAGGGCGCGCGCCTCGTGGCGTTGTCGCGCAGCGGCGAGGCGTGGTCGTCGCGTGAACTGGCCGAGTGGACCGCCCGGTGGGATCTCGGGGCTCGGGACGTGACGTTCGCCATCGGCGGCGCCGAGGCGCTGCCGCACGATGTCCTGGCCCGTGCCGAGCGCGTGTGGAGCCTGTCCGCGCTCACCCTGCCGCACGAGGTCGTGCGCCTGGTCGTGTACGAGCAGCTGTACCGGGCATTCACGATCCGGCGGGGGGAGCCGTACCACCGTGGCCCCTGAGGGGCCCCCCGGGGCGCTGGCGGGCCTCGCCGCACTGGCTCGCGCGGCGCTCACGGCGGCGCTGCGCGGCGAGCCGCCGCCGGCCCCGCCGGAAAGCACCGACCTGGCGGTGCGCCGCGGCGCGTTCGTCACGCTCAGGAAGTCGGGCGAGCTGCGGGGTTGCATCGGGCGCCTCTCGTCCGACCGCCCGGTGGTCGAGGTCGTGTGCGAGATGGCGGTCGCCGCCGCGCTGGACGATCCCCGGTTCCCGCCCGTGACGGTCGAGGAGCTGGTGGAGATCACGGTCGAGGTCTCGGTGCTGACGCCGCCGCGGCGGCTCGAGCCGGTCGATCCGGGGGCCGTGGCGGTGGGCCGGCACGGCCTCATCGTGCGTCACCGGGGCGCCGCCGGCCTGTTGCTGCCGCAGGTGGCGGTGGAGCACGGCCTCGACGCGCTGGCGTTTCTCGAGGCGGTGTGCCGCAAGGCCGGGCTGCGGTCGGGCGCCTGGCGCCATCCGGAGGCGGAGGTGCTGGTGTTCGAAGCGGAGGTGGTCGATGGGTGAGCGGGGCGGGGTCGCGAGGGTGCGCGCGTGACGCTGCGCGTAGTCTCCACGCCGATCGCGGGGCGGAGTGCCGCGCCGCGCGACGGGACGCCACGGCGGGTGACGGCCGGCGTGCTCGCGGCGGTGCTCCCGGGCCCGGGGCGCGACCGCCTGGCCGCGGGCGAGGTCCTGGCGGTGACCACGGGGCAACAGCCGGGCCTTTTCACCGGCCCGCTCTACACCATCCACAAGGCCCTGTCCTGCATCGCCCTGGCGGCGCGGCTGGAGCGCGAGCGCGGGGTGCCGGTCGTGCCGGTGTTCTGGGTGGCGGGCGACGATCACGACTTCCGCGAAGCGAATCACGCGTCGTTCATCGACCGCGCCGGGGACGTCGTGCGGGTGGTGCTCCGCGAGCGGACGCCGGAGGCCCCGCAATGGCCGCTCGCCCGCGAGTTGTGCGGGCCGGAAGTGGCGGCGGCGATCGCGCGGCTGCGCGCGGAGACACCGGAGTCCGGGTTCAAGGAGGACGCGCTCGCGTGGCTCGCGGGGGCGTACCGGGCTGATCGTTCACTCGCCGATGCCTGCGCCGAGGCGCTCGGCGCCCTGCTGGCGCCGCGCGGCCTGGCGGTGTTCCGTGCGCACGCCGCGGCGGCCAAGGCCGTGGCGGCGCCCACCATCCTGGGGGCCCTGGAGCACACGCTCGATGACGGGTTGACGCCCGTGATGGTCGAAGCGCGCGACGGACGCGACCGGCTGCGCCGCGACGACGGCGGATGGGTCACACGGCGGTCCGGGGAGCGGTTCGCGCGGGCCGACCTCGAGCGCATCGCCGCCACCGAGCCGGAGCGCCTCTCGCCCAACGTCCTGCTGCGGCCCGTGGTCGAGGCGGCCCTGTTCCCGACGGTGGCCTACGTCGCCGGTCCCGCCGAGCTGGGGTATCTCCCCGACGCAGCGCCGCTCTACCGCGTGGCGGGCGACGGGGTGGTGCCGCAGACCCCCGTGCCCCGGTGGTCGGGGATGATCCTCGAGACACGGATCGAGCGCGCGTTGCAGAAGCACGGGCTCGCCCCCGCGGACCTCGCCGCCGCCCCCGGGGCGCTCGAGCGGCGGCTGGCGCGAGAGGCGCTGCCCGCTGAGCTGACGGACGCGCTGCAGGCGGCCCGGCGCCACGTCGAGGAGGACTACGCGGGATTGGCGCGAGCGGCGGGGGCGATGGACCCGACCCTGGAGCGGAGCGCCGAGTCCGCCCGTAACGCCGCGCTGGGTCGCCTCGACCGCCTGGAGCGACGGCTGGTCGCGAGCCGCAAGCGCACGGGCGACACCGTCACGGGCCAGATCACGCGGGCGCGCGCGGCACTCTATCCCGGCGGCAAGCCTCAGGAGCGGGTATTGACCCTGGCATCGTTCCTGGTGCGGTACGGGCCGGGATTGCTCGACGACCTGGCGACGGAGGTGGCGCGGGGCATGGGCGCGCCGTAGAATCCACACATGTTCATCCTCTCGATCGTCCTGGTCGGTGCGCTGATGGTCGTGCTGGCCGCCATCCTGGTGGACAGCCCGCTCGGCCGGTCGTGGGCGCGGCGGCTCGAGGGGCCGGGGAACGATGCCGCCGCGACGGACCTGCGCGAGCTGCAGCGCAAGGTCGATCTGCTGGAGGGCGAGATGGATGAGTTGCGCCGCACGCTGGGCGGGATGCGCGAGGAGGTCCAGTTCGTGAACCGCCTGCTGGAAGCCCCCCGGAACAAAGACACCTGACCGTGGCGGCGGGCACCGGCCACGCCGCGAGGGTCGCCGCCGGCATCTTCGCCACGCGCGTCCTCGGCTACGTCCGGGAGCGCATCTTCGCGCACTACTTCGGCAATGGGCCGGCGGCGGACGCGTTTCGCGCGGCGCTGCGCATCCCCAACGTCATCCGCAACCTCCTCGGCGAAGGCACGCTCTCCGCGTCGTTCATCCCGGTGTACGCGAGGCTCGAGGGGAGCGGCAACCGCGAGTCCGCCCGCGCCGTTGCCGGGGCCGTGCTCGGGCTGCTGCTGGCGGCGAGCGGCGTGCTGGCGGCCATCGGCATCGCCATGGCGCCCGCGATCACCACCGCCGTCGCCGCCGGTTTCGACGAGCCCACTCGCCGCCTCACCATCACGCTGGTCCGCATCCTCTTCCCGATGACCGGGCTGATGGTCGTGTCCGGGTGGTGTCTCGGCGTGCTCAATTCGCACGGGCGGTTCTTCCTGCCGTACGCGGCGCCCGCGCTGTGGAACGTCGCCGGGATCGCCGCCATGGTCGCGGCGGGGACGTGGCTCGTGACCCCGGGTCTGCCGCTCGACGAGCGATTCCACCGCCTGGCCCTCGCCCTCGCGTGGGGCACCGTGGCGGGCGCGCTGCTGCAGGTTGCCGTGCAGCTGCCGTCCTGCTGGCGGCTGCTCGGCGGGAGCGTGCCCCTGCGGCCCACGTTCGCGAACCCCGGCACGCGTGACGTGCTGCGCGCCTGGACGCCCGTGGTCCTCGGCGCCGGCGTGGCCCAGATCGCGGCACTGATCGACACCCAGCTGGGCTCGTTCGCAGGGCCGGGCGGCGTGGCGAGCCTGGGCTACGCCCAGCTGGTGCAGACCCTGCCCATCAGCCTGTTCGGCGTCTCGGTGGCGGCAGTGTCGCTTCCCGCGCTGTCGGTCGACGCGGCGGGCGCGGGCCGTGCGGCGGCGCTGCGGACGCGGCTCGCCGGGGGATTCCGGCGCATCGCCTTCTTCGTGGTGCCGAGCGCGTTCGCCTTCGTGGCGCTGGGCCCGGTGATCGTGGCCATGCTGTTCCAGACGGGACGGTTCGCCAGCGCCGACTCGGCGCTCGTCGGCGCGGTGCTGGCCGCCTACGGGATCGGCCTCCTCGGGCCCGCCGCCGCCAAGCTGTTCGCCTCCGGGTTCTACGCGCTCCAGGACACGCGCACCCCGGTGCGCATCAGCATCGTCTCGCTGGTGACGTCCGCGGCCTGCGCCGTGGCGCTGATCCGGCCCCTCGGGCCCGTCGGCATCGCCCTCGGTTCGTCGGTCGGCGGCATGCTCAACCTCGTCCTCCAGGTCACCCTGCTCGACCGGCGCCTCGGCCCCATCCTGGCACGCCAGGACTGGCAGCACCTCGGGAGCGCGGTCGCCGGGGCGATGGTGGGGGCGGCCGCCGGGGCGGGCACGTCGCTCGTGGCGGCGGAGTGGGGCGTAGTGGCCCGAGGTGCGGCCGCCGTCGCCGCGTTCGGCGCCGCCTACTTCGTGGTCGCGCTCGCCCTGGGACACCCCGACGCCCGCCGCCTGTGGACGCTCCGGCGCTGATCGCCCGCAAGCTGGAGACGCTCCCCGACCGCCCCGGGGTGTATCTCTGGAAGGGTCAGGACGGGGAGATCCTGTACGTCGGCAAGGCCAAGAGCCTGCGCGACCGGGTCCGCACGTACTTCGGCGCGGATCCGGGCGACACCCCGGAGCAGCAGGCGCTGGTGCGACAGATCGCGGACCTCGAGACGATCATCGTGCCCGATGAGGCACAAGCCCTGCTGCTCGAGAACAACCTGATCAAGGAGCATCAACCCCGCTTCAACATCCGGCTGCGCGACGACAAGAGCTACCCCCGCATTGCCGTGACGCTCGGGGAGCCGTTCCCGCGGGTGCTGGTGGTGCGGCGGGTCACCCTCCCGGGTGCGCGGTACTTCGGTCCCTACACCGACGTCGCGACCCTGCGGCAGACCCTGCGGATCATCCGGCGACTGTTCACGGTGCGGTCGTGCCACTACGCCCTGCCCGGCGAGGCACCCGAGCGGCCGTGCCTCGACTACCACATCGAACGCTGTCGCGCGCCGTGCGTGGGCTACCAGTCGCAGGAGGACTACGCCCGCATGATCGAGGACGTGCTCGTTTTCCTCGAGGGCGACACCGTGGCGGTGCGCGGGCGGCTGCGCGAGCGGATGCGGGAGGCGAGCGGCCACCTCGACTTCGAGCGGGCGGGGCAGCTGCGCGACGCCCTGCGGTGGCTCGAGCAGGTCGAGCGACCTCCGGCGGTGGAGCTGGTCGGCGGCGGGGATGCCGACGCCGTGGGCTACGCCCGCGACGGCGACGACGCCTGCGGTGTCATCCTCAGGATCCGCGACGGCCGCGTGGTGGCGCGCGAGCATCGCTTCCTCGAGCACGCGGCGCCGGCCGGGGACGGCGCGGTGCTGAGCGCATTCCTGGTCCGCTACTACCTGCCGCTCGAGGCCCGGGCGGAGCGGGTGCTGCTGCCGCTGGTCCCGGAGGACCTGGGGCTGCTCGAGGCGCTGGCGCCGCGGGTGGACTGGCGGGTGCCGCGCCAGGGGACGGGCGCCAGGCTCGTCGAGCTCGCCGACCAGAATGCGCGGCACCTGCTCGACAGCCTGCTGATCGAGGCATTCGACATCGAGGAGCGCGCCGCCGACCCGGTGTACGCCCTGGGGCGCGATCTGGGCCTCGCGGCGGTCCCGCGCGGGTTCGTGTGCGTGGACATCTCCACCAATCAGGGACGCGACACCGTGGGTTCGCTGGTATGGTTCGAGGGGGGCCGCCCCCGCAAGGCCGAGTATCGGCGCTTCCGCATCCGCGGGGCGGGACAACAGGACGACTTCGCCGCGATCCACGAGGTGGTGACGCGCTACCTCACCCGACGGCGGGACGAGGACGCAGCGGTGCCGGACCTGATGGTGATCGACGGCGGCAAGGGTCAGTTGGGTGCGGCGCTCGAGGCCGCGCGGGGCGCGGGGTTCGCCGACCTGCCGGTGGTCAGCCTGGCGAAGCGGGAGGAGGAGGTGTTCCTGCCGGGCCGCGCGGAACCGCTGCGCCTGGGGCGCCGCAGCCCGTCCCTCAAGCTGCTGCAACGCGCACGCGACGAGGCACACCGCTTCGCGGTGAGCTACAGCCGGAAGCGCCGCAGCGCGCGGACGATCACCTCGGAGCTGCTCCAGGTCCCGGGCGTGGGCCCCGCCCGGCGTCGAGCCCTGCTCGAGCGCTTCGGTTCGCTGGCGGGCGTGCGCTCTGCGAGCGCGGCCGAGATCGCGGCACTGCCGGGCTTCTCCCGCGCGCTGGCAGAACGGATACTGGAACGGCTGGGAGGTGCCCGGTGAGCGAGCGCTGGAGCCTGGAGTGCTCGGAGTGCGGCGACGCCCGCGGCGCAGAGGGCCTGCCGGGGTTGTGCGCCGCGTGCGGCGCGCCGTGGCTGGTGCGGTACGCCGCGCTGCCGCGCCCCGACGCGCGCGCGCTGCTGCGCGAGCGGCGTGGCGGTATGTGGCGGTGGCGGGAGTGGCTGCCGCTGCGCGACGACGAGCAGCCGGTCACGCTGCGCGAGGGCGGCACGCCGTTGCTCGCGGTGCCGCGCGTGGCGCAGCGGTATGGCCTGGCGCGCCTCCTCGTGAAGGAAGAGGGCGTGAACCCCACCGGCTCGTTCAAGGCCCGGGGGCTCTCGGCGGCGGTGACCCGCGCCGTACTGGCAGGCGCCCGGCGGCTCGTGGTCCCGACCGCCGGGAATGCCGGCGTCGCGCTGGCGGCGTACGCGGCGCGCGCTGGCGTCACGGCCCGGGTCTACGCGCCGCGCAGCACGCCGCCCGTGCTCCTGGCCCAGATCCGGCTGTTCGGAGCCGAGCTCGAGCTGGTGGACGGTCACATCGGTGACTGCGGCGCGCGCGCGCGCGCGCATGCCGCGGAGAGCGGGGCCGTGGACGTCTCGACCCTGCGCGAGCCCTACCGCCTCGAGGGCAAGAAGACGCTTGGTCTCGAGCTCGCCGAGCAGTTCGGCTGGTCGCTCCCGGACGCGATCGTCTACCCCGCGGGGGGCGGCACCGGGCTCATCGGCATGTGGAAGGCGTTCGGGGAGCTGCGTGCCGCCGGCTGGGTGACGGGGCACACGCCACGCCTCTACGCGGTGCAGTCGAGCGGCTGCGCCCCCGTCGTCGCGGCGTTCGAGCGCGGTGCCGATGCGTGCGAGCCGTGGCCCGATCCGCAGACGGTGGCGTCCGGACTGCGGGTCCCCGGTCCGCTCGGCGGTCGCCTGATGCTCCGCGCCCTGCGGGAGACCGGGGGAGGCGCCGTAGCGATCCCGGACGCGGAGCTCGAGGCGGCGGCGCGGCAGCTTCAGGATCTCGAGGGGGTGGACGCGAGCCCGGAAGGGGGGGCGGCGCTGGCGGGCCTCGCGGCGCTGGTGCGCGGGGGTCTCGTGGACCCGGCCGAGCGCATCGTGGTATTCAACACCGGGGCCGGGTGGCTGTACCGCAGCTAACTCATTTATATTACACAGGTTTCGGCCTCATGCGCATCGCCATCATCGACCCCGCAGCCGGCATCAGCGGCGACATGACTCTCGGCGCCCTGCTGGCGCTCGGGGCGGGTGACGACTGGCTGCGCGGGCTCCCCGGGCGATTGGGGCTCGATGGGGTAGAAGTCGTGGTCGGCCAGGCGTCCCGCTGCGGCGTGGCGTGCCGCCAGGTCGAGTTCCGGATCCCGGAGCAACCCCACGGCCGGCACGTCGGGCAGCTGGTCCGCCTCGTGGAGGCGGCGCCGCTGTCGGCATGGGTCAGGGAGCGCGCGGTCCGGGCGTTCCGGCTGATCGGGGAGGCTGAGGGCCGGGTCCACGGGGTGGCGCCGGAGCGGGTCCACCTGCACGAGGTGGGAGCGGTGGACGCGGTGCTCGACATCGTCGGGGCGATCGAAGGGTTCGAGCGGCTCGGGGTCGAGCGGATCCACGCGTGGCCGGTGGCCGTGGGGAATGGGTGGGTCGAGGCGGCCCACGGGCGCCTGCCGGTGCCCGCGCCGGCCACGGCGCTGCTGCTCGAGGGCCTGGCGGTGGCGTCGGGCGGCCCCGTGGAAGGTGAGGCTACCACGCCGACGGGAGCCGCGCTGCTGCGAGTCCTGAGCGACGGCGCGCCGCCCGCCGGGTGGCGGCCCACCGCGAACGGTTGGGGCGCGGGGCAGCGCGATCCGCGGGGCTATCCCAACGCGCTGCGGATCCTCGTCGCCGAGACGGCGGATGCCGTGGGGCAGGTGGTGGTGCTGGCGGCCGATGTGGACGATCTGAGCCCCGAATACGTGGAGCCGCTGCGTGGTGCGCTCCTCGCTGCTGGCGCGGTGGACGTGCAGACGTGGCCGGTGCAGATGAAGAAGGGGCGGCCCGGGCTGCGCGTCGAGGCCCTGGTGCCCGACGGTCGGCTCGACAGCGTGCGCGATGCCCTGTTCCGCAACAGCACGACCGCGGGGGTGCGCGCGTGGCGGGCGGAGCGGACCGTGCTCGAGCGGCGACAGATCGAAGTGGAGCTGGCCCCCGGGGTGGCGGTGCGCGCCAAGGCCCTCACGCTGCCCGGAGGCGGCGTGCGGGTGAAGCCGGAGTTCGACGACGTGATCGCGGCGGCGACGGCACTGGGCCGGCCGCCGCTCGACGTGGCGCGCGCGGCACAACGCGACGCCGAGGACCGGATCGCGAAAGGCAGGGAGCAGGAATGACCGTCAGACAGGCCGTCGTTGTGGTGTGGATCGGGACCGTGCTCGCCGCGGCTCCCGCCGCCGCCCAGTGGGCACCTCCCCGGTGCGAGCTCAAGCCGGGGCACTACCTCGTGAACAGCGGGTTGCTGTACGTGCGCAACGCCAGCAACACGAAATACGAGGACCAGAAACAGAAGGACCTGCACGATGCCGAGCGGGTGCTCACCCAGGCGGTGACGACCGGGGGGCAGCAGGACAACGGCGCGGCGTGGTACTACATCGCGCGGCGCTACGTGCTGTTGAACGACCTCGCGGGGGCCGACTCGGCGTTCCGCCGGGCGGAACAGCTCGCGCCGCAGTGCGCCCAGGACATCCAGATCTGGCGGCGCTTCCTGTGGACCCCCATCTACAACAAGGGCGTCCACGCATTCCAGGCGGGGAGCACCGATTCCGCGCTTCACTACTTCCGGCAGGCCAACCTGATCCACCGCGAGCCCGCCGGTCTGTCGGCGATGGCGGCGCTGTTCGCCAACGCCGGCGAGATCGACTCCGCGGCGCATTACTACGGCGAGGTGGTCCGCGTGACGGGGTCCGACTCGGCGCAGCGACGCCTGCGGCGCGAGGCGATGTTCAACCGGGGCGCCCTGTACAACCAGGCCAGGCGGTGGGCGGAGTCGGAGGCGGCGTTCCGGGAGTACCTGGCCGAGAGCCCCGGCGACGTACAGGCGCTGGCCGGGCTGGCCACGGCCTTCGCGCAGACCGGCCGGACCGATTCCGCCCTGGCGATGTACCAGGTGCTGCTCGCGCATGCCGACGAGGCCGAGCCCCGGCACCTCTTCGCGGCGGGCGTCGCGATGTTCAACGCAGCGCCCGACGAGCCCGATTCGGGGGCGATCTGGGACCGCTGCCGCGACGCCAACCGGCCGGCCGGCCGGGCGACGCCGGCGCAGACCCGACAACTCGCCGCGACCTGCAGCGCTGCCGCGCGCGACTCGATGAGCGGTTGGCGCGCGGCGTCGCGACAGTACTTCCGGGGCGCTGCGGGTGCGTTCGAGGCGGGCCTGGTCCGCAGCCCCGGGAACCGCGACGGGCTGTTCAACCTGGTCAACACCCTCTACCGGCTCCAGGACACGGTGAAGATGCTGAGTGCGGCGCAGCAGCTCTACCGCGCGGATCCGATGAGCCGCAACACGCTGCGCCTGCTCGCGGCCGCCTGGCAGCTGCAGGGCAAGACCGACTCGACGCTGCACTATCTGGAGATCGCGGAGACGGGGCTCGCGGCCGAGGTCACGATCACGCTGTTCACCGTGGCCGAGGACGGCGCGCAGGCGACCGGCATGGTGACGAGTCTCCGCGAGCAGCCGATCCCGGCGATGACGCTGGCATTCGAGTTCCTGGACGCGAAGGGCGGGGTCGTCGTGGCACAGAACGTCGAGGTCCCGGCGCTCGATGCTGGCGCGAGCCACGCACTGAGCATCCCGGCCAGCGGGGCCGGCATCACGGCGTGGCGCTATCGGCTGCAGTGACGGGCCGATCGGCTTGACATGGGGCGGGATGTGCGCGCACATTCCGCCCAACACGCGGGCGTAATTCAGGGGTAGAATGCCAGCTTCCCAAGCTGGACGTCACGGGTTCGAATCCCGTCGCCCGCTCTCTGGTTGACAGCCTCGCCGCCGGCGCGCATCCTCTCTCCATGCGCCCCGCCGTCTTCCTCGTTCTGGCGCTCCTGCCGCTGCCCCTGGCCGCTCAGACCGAGTGGGTCGGCCCGCAGCCACCCTGCGACATCAAGCCCGGCCATTTCCGGCTCAATTCCGTGCCGGTCAACTTCAAGGCCGCCTACGAGAAGCCCGCCCAGCGGGACCGGATGCTGTCCCAGACCCTCGACGTTCTCGTGCGGTCCATCACCCAGGACAAGCAGGATCAGAATCCGGCGGCGTGGTACTACCTCGGCCGCTACTACGTCGAAGTGGCCGACGCGCGTGGCGCGGACTCGGCGTTCGACCGGGCGGTGACGCTGGCGCCGCAATGCACCGCCGACGTGGACGGATACCGCGCGGCGCTCTGGGCCGACGTCTACGCCGCCGGCCAGCGCACCCGTCAGGAGGGCAAGACGGACTCGGCGGCGATGCTGCTGCACGCCGCCGACGCCCTGCTGCCGTCCGATCCCCGCCCGCTGTACGCGCTCGGCGCGATGTTCGCCGCGCGCGACCAGGTCGACTCGGCCACCGCGTACCTGCGCCGCGCAGCCGTGCGGAGCGCGGGCGACACGGCCTACGACGAGGCACGGCGCGAAGCGCTGGGGCAGGTGGCGCGCATCCATTTCCGCCGGGCGCAGGCGTCGGCGGCCGTCCAGGCGTGGGTCCGCACCCGGTTCAGCCGGGACTCGATCGACCGGCAGATCGTCGCGGATTCGATCGTTCTGGCCCGCATGGAGGCATCGTCCGCCGGGCGGCGCGCTCGCGGGACACGCCTCGCCCCGGCGGACCAGCAGGCGTTCGCCCGGGACTCGACCGCCCGCGCCCAAGCGTTCGCCGCCGGCCAGGCCGGCCGCGGGGCGATCGCGGTCCGGGCCACGAGTGACAGCGCCGCGGCGTGGCCGGTCCTGGAGCCGGCGATCGCGGCGTCGCGCGACCTCGTGACGGCCTTCCCGGACGAGGGCGACGGCATCAGCGCCCTGGCCCTGCTGTACGCGCAGAGCGGGCGAGCGGCCGAGGCCGGGGCCACCCTCGAGGCGATCTACCCGCCCGCGTCCCCACTCGACGGCGCGTCCCTGATCGACGCGGGGCGACGGGTCATCCGGGCCGGCCTCCCGGGACCGGGGGCGGCCGTCCTCGCCCGCGGCCTCGAGAAAGCGCCCTACGACCGCGATGGCTGGAACGACCTCGCCGCCGCCCGGCGGAGCCAGCGCAACGGTCCCGACATGGTGCACGCCGCCCGTCGGGTCGTGGAGATCGACCCGCTGAACCGCGCGGCCCGGCGCCAGCTCGCCACCGCGTTCGAGCTGGCGGGCCAGGCCGACTCCGCCCGGCACTACCAGACCATGGCCGAGAGCGGCCTGCAGGTCGAGGTGACCGTGTCCAGCTTCGTCCCAGGGGAGGGGGGGTACACGCTCACCGGAATCGCCGCCAACTACTCTGCCACCGCCTCCCAGGCCCTGCGGCTGACGTTCGAGTTCGTCGATGCCGGCGGGGCGTCTATCGCGACCGTCCCGGTCGAG
>DASPFU010000149.1:0-8947 GCA_035620935.1 Gemmatimonadales bacterium | reverse complement strand
GCGCGGGCACGGGATGCGGTCCAACGTGCTGGGCGAGGAGCGCCAGTTCGGACGCCGGGCGATCGTCCTGGGCACGACCACGGACAGCTACCGCCACCGGTTCGACCGGCCGCTCACGGTGCGCGCCACGGACTTCGTGGTGGCGCGGCGGGACGGCCACAATCCGGCGCAGCAGCTCGTGGTCGTGTTCGCCGTGCCGGCCGGGCGCCTCACCGCGGAGCCGTCGGGCGGCGGCGTGCGGTATCCGCTGCAGTTCCGCCTCCAGGTCACCGACAGCGGCGGGCATCTCGTGTCGGCGCTCGACACGGTGCGCGTGTTCGCCGCGCCGCGGCCGCTCACCCGCGACGACTTCCTGACGGGGCTGCTGGCCGTGCCCGTGCCGGCGGGGGGCCTGCGCTATCGGCTGTTCGTGGCGACGCTGGCCGGCGACGCGGGCGACGTGGTGCGGCGCGACTCGCTCGACGCGCCCCCGCTCGACGGCCGGAGCACGGCGCTCTCGGACCTGGTGGTCGGCCGGGCGGGCTCGGGCATCGTCTGGCTCCCGCCCGGCGACACCATCCCGCTCAACCCGCTGGGCCAGTACCCGCAGGGCGCGAGCGTCGAGCTGTACTACGAGGTGCACGGCCTCACCCCGGGGCGGGAGTATCGCACCGAGATCACGATGGAGCCGGCGGGTGGTCCGTCGCTGTTCGGTCGCATCCGCGGTCTGTTTGGCGGCCGGCGGGCGCCGATCAGCCTGGCCTTCGATGCGCCAGCGGCGGGTGCGGTCACCCGCGTCCGCCGCACGGTGGATCTGGGGGACCTGGGGCGCGGTGCCTACCTGCTCACCATCCGCGTCACCGATCCCGAGGGCGGCACGACGCACCTGCGCCGCCGCCGCATCGAGGTGGTGTCGTCCTCCGCGAGTTGACACTGTTTCGCCGTCGCCCCTAAGTTAGCCCGATCCTCCCGGGAGCTTGGGTGTACTGTCCCCGCTGCGGCACGCAAAACGACGACGTCGCGAAGTTCTGCAAGTCCTGCGGGGTCGGGCTGGGCATCGCGGCCGCGGGCGCTGCCGCGGAGACGATCCCCACCGATTTCAACGAAGTCGACGTCGTCCGCCAGGACCTCCGCGAGGAGTACGAGATCCTGGAGGAGCTGGGCCGCGGCGGCATGGCCATCGTGTTCCGCGCGCGGGAGAAGTAGCTCGACCGCGAAGTCGCCATCAAGGTCCTGCCGTTCTCGCTGGCGTTCGATCGCGAGTTCGTGGAGCGGTTCCAGCGCGAGGCCCGCACCTCCGCCAAGCTCGAGCACCCCAACATCATCCCGATCTACCGGGTCGGCCGCACCGGTCGGACGAGCTACTTCGTGATGAAGTACCTGCGCGGCAGGACGCTCGCGAGCGTGCTCACCGCACGGGGGACGCTGCCGCCGTCCGAGATCCGTGACATCCTCTGCGTCGTGTGCCGGGCGCTCGCCTACGCCCATCGCCAGGGCGTGGTGCATCGCGACATCAAGCCCGACAACATCATGTTCGACGAGCACGGGCACGCGATGGTCACCGACTTCGGCATCGCCAAGGCCGGGACCGGCGGCCGGCTCACCGGGACGGGGATGGCGATCGGCACGCCCCACTTCATGAGCCCCGAACAGGCCAAGGCGCTGCAGATCGACGGCCGCTCCGACCTGTACTCCCTGGGGGTCGTGGCGTACGTGTGCCTCACCGGCGGCGTGCCGTTCGACGGCGAGGACTCGTTCTCCATCGGGTACAAGCACATCATGGAGCAGCTGCCGGAGCCTGAGCTGCGGACGCCCGACCAGCGCGAGCTGTTCGCCATCATCCGGAAGCTCCTGGCCAAGACCGCGGACGAGCGGTTCCAGTCGGCGGAAGAGGTGCTGCAGGCGTTCGAGGGCGCGCCGGTGCTGTCGCGCACCCGTGGCGGCGCCGCGCTGGCGGCGAGCGGCGGGGAGCTGGGCAGCCGGCCCACCTCGCCGATGCCGCGCCCGTCGATCGGCCGGACGCCGACTCCCGTGCCCACGCCGGTGGAACACCGCTCGGTGGCGGGGAGCCTCGTCATCTTCCTGCTGGTGGTCGGCGCCGTGCTGGCGGGCGGCGGCTACTGGGCCCATCGCCAGGGACTGCTCCCGGCGCTCGGCCTGGGGGCCCGCGACTCCCTGCCCGCCGCGGGCGGGGTGTCGGGGCCGGCGCCGGTCGCCATCGCCGCGGTGGGGCCCGACACCGCGCCCGGCGACAGCGTCCTGCCGGGTACCGGTGACAGCGCCCGCGCCGCCCCCCCGGCGCCCGGGCGATTGCTGCTCACCGGAGTGCCCCGCAACGCGCGAGTGCTGCTCGACGGTCAGCTCGTCGGAGACACGGCGCTGGACGTGCCCGCGGGCCCGCATCTCGTGTCGGTCGCCCTGCGGGGCACCGACACCTGGGAGCGGGAGGTGACCGTGCCCCCCGGCGGGTTCCTCACGGTGGCCGTCCCCCGGCCGGCGCCCCGCGTCGACCCCTGCGGCGACCCGGGGCCGGCGTACAACCCCGGCGGCATCTGCTTCGACAGCCGTCCGATGGCCCAGATGGCCACGACGATCCCGATCCCCGCCGACGCGCCGATGATGCCCCGCGAGGCGATCCTCTACGTGAAGGTCTCGCGGGAGGGCGGCACCCTCGACGCGCGGATCTTCAGCCCGTCGAACGACGCCACGTTCAACGAGCACGCGCTCGACCTGGCGAAGATCGTGCGCTGGAACCCCGCGCAGAAGAACGGCGAGCCGGTGGAGGCGTGGACGCAGCTGCGCGTCGTCCCCGTGCGCCAGCCATAGCGATCCATCCCACCGCGTTCATCGCGCCCGGCGCGGTGGTGCTGGGCGACGTGACGCTCGGCGCGAACGCCAGCGTCTGGTACGGGTGCGTGCTGCGCGCGGACATGGACCGCATCGTGGTGGGCGAGGCCACCAACGTGCAGGACGGCACCGTGGTCCACGTGGACGCCGGGCGCCCGGCGTTGATCGGCGCGCACGTCGGGATCGGCCACCGCGCGGTGATCCACGGCTGCACCATCGAGGACGAGTGTCTCGTGGGGATGGGGAGCGTCCTGCTCAACGGCGTGCGGGTGGGGAGCGGGAGCGTCATCGCGGCCGGCGCCGTTGTGACGGAGGACACCATCGTGCCGGTCGGATCACTGGTGATGGGCGTGCCCGGACGGGTGGTGCGCGAGGTGGACGAGCGCTTGCGCGCGCGCATCCGCGGCACGTGGCAGCACTACGTCGAGCAGGCGGCGCGGCACCGGGCCGGAGCGTTCCCGATCCACACAACAGGTTTGTGATGTGAATATCCCAAACCGCTCGCGCCGTCGGGCCGGGCGGCGAGACTTGCTCGGTCGCAGTCGGGTTCCTACCTTGAGCGTCCGCGCTTCAACGCGGCTTCGCGCGACGCTACATTGATGATCACGGCAGCCACGCCGTCGTACCGCTCTACCGCATCGAGGGACGCGCCCGCATGACCGCTTCCGACCGGAGACCCCCGCTGACGCTGTCCGCCAACGCCCGCACTGTGCTCGAGAAGCGCTATCTGGTGAAGGGCGACGACGGTCGGCCGGTGGAGGCCGCGGAGGACCTGTTCTGGCGGGTCGCCCACACCATCGCCGAGCCGGACCGCCGCTACGGGGCCTCCGAGCGCGCCGTGGAGGGCCTGGCCGAGCTGTTCTACGAGCTGATGGCCACCCGGGTCTGGATGCCGAACTCGCCGACCCTGATGAACGCGGGGCGCCCCCTGGGTCAGCTGTCGGCGTGCTTCGTGCTCCCCGTCGACGACGCGCTCTCCAACGGCAAGAGCGGCATCTACGACACGCTGCGGGCGATGGCGCTGGTACACCAGTCGGGCGGCGGCACGGGGTTCGCGTTCTCGCGACTCCGGCCCCAGAACGACGTGGTGCGCTCGACCATGGGGGTCGCCTCGGGCCCCGTGTCGTTCATGAAGCTGTACGACGCTTCGACCGACGTGGTGAAGCAGGGCGGGACCCGCCGCGGCGCCAACATGGGCATCCTGCGGGTGGACCATCCCGACATCCTCGAGTTCATCGCCTGCAAGGACGACCTCACGCAGGTGACGAATTTCAACATCTCGGTGGCGGTGACCGACGCGTTCATGCGGGCGGTGGAGCAGGGCCGGTCCTACGACCTCATCCACCCGCGCAGCGGCAAGGTCGTCGGCCAGCTCGACGCCCGCGAGGTGTTCCGCAAGATCGTCCACGGCGCCTGGAAGACGGGGGAGCCGGGGGTGTTCTTCATCGACCGGGCCAACGCCTATAACCCGGTGCCGCATCTCGGCAGCTACGAGGCGACCAACCCCTGCGGCGAGCAGCCGCTGCTGCCGTACGACGTCTGCAATCTGGGCTCGATCAACGTCGGGTTGTTCGTGAAGAACGGGGACGTGGACTGGGAGCGCCTGCGGACCGCGGTGCAGCTGTGCACGCATTTTCTCGACAACGTCATCGACGCCAACAAGTACCCGCTCGAGGAGATCGACGATCTCGCCAAGCGGATCCGCCGGATCGGGCTCGGGATCATGGGCTGGGCGGACCTGCTGGTGCGTCTCGGCGTGCCCTACAACTCCGCGGAAGGCGTGCAGCTGGGGCGGCGGCTGATGCAGTTCGTCGACGAGGAGAGCAAGGTTGCCTCCGAGAAGCTGGCGCAGACCCGCGGTCCCTTCCCGGAGTGGGAGCGCTCGATCTGGGGCCCGGACGCGACCTGCGCCCGCGACGCCGAGGGGAACCGCATCCGCCCGATGCGCCGACTGCGCAACTGCAACCTCACGACGGTCGCGCCGACCGGCACCATCTCGATCATCGCCGGGTGCTCGTCGGGCATCGAGCCGCTGTTCGCCGTGGCGTTCATGCGCAACCAGGCCGGCGTCCTGATGCCCGACGTCAACGAGGAGTTCGTGGTCCTCGCCCGGCGCGAGGGATGGTACTCCGACGACCTGATGCAGCGGATCGCGGCGTCGGGCCACATCCACTTCCCGGAGGTGCCCGAGAAGTGGCAGCGCGTGTTCGTGACCGCGCACGACGTCACTCCGGAGTGGCACATCCGGATGCAGGCCGCGTTCCAGGACTTCACCGATTCGGCGATCTCGAAGACCTGCAACTTCCCCCACGCCGCCACCGCGGAGGACGTCGAGCAGATCTACCGGCTGGCGTTCCAGCTGCAGTGCAAGGGCGTCACGGTCTACCGCGACGGCTCCCGCGAGATGCAGGTGCTCTCGACCGGCACCACGGCGAAGAAGGTCCAGGCGCAGGCCGCCGGCGCCGGCGTCGAGACCCGGGCCGAAGCGTCCGCCGTCCAGGCGCAGCTGGCCGAGACCCTGGGTCGCGTGGCGGAGCTGGAAGCCGAGCTGGCCCGCACCCGCGCCCAGCTGCACGAGTCGGAGGCCGAGAACCTGCAGCGCCGCGCCAAGCGCTCCCGCCCGGACCTGCTGCGCGGCACCACGCGGCGCATCGATACGCCCCTCGGGACCATGTACGTCACCATCACCGAGGACGACCGCGGCCAGCCGTTCGAGATCTTCATCTCGCTCGGCAAGGCGGGGGCACCGCTCATGGCCGACGTCGAGGCCATCGGCCGCCTCATCTCCCTCGGTCTCCGCTCGGGCATCCCCCTCAAGGAGATCCACCGCCAGGTGCGCGGGATCTCCTCCGACCGCGTCGTCGGGCTCGGCCCCCACAAGGTCCTGTCGGTGCCGGACGCCATCGGCATCGCGATCGAGCGCTGGATGCAGGAGAAGCAGGGCGTGCAGCAGGACCTGCTCGGCGAGGCGGGGGGGGCACCGGTCGTGCCGGTGCGCGAGATGGTGGCCGGTCCCGAAGGGCAGGCGACGCTGCGCGCCGGCGGGTTCGAGCAGGACTTCATCGGGGCGTGCCCCGACTGCGGGTCGCAGCTCGCGTTCATCGAGGGCTGCGCCAAATGTCACGTCTGCGGCTACAGCGAATGCGGGTGAGCCCCGGGAGCAGCCACGCGGTCTGTCGGCCGGCCCACCGGCCCGGTGTGACGCGCGTCACAACACCGTTCACCGTTCACGTCTAGGTTACGGGCGACAATGACCATCCCGGCGCTGCAGCCGACCCGAGTTCAGGCCAGGGGATGGGCCCGCGTTGGCCCCGAGGGCGCTCACACACTGCGTCGCGGGGCCTGGTACCCCGTCGTCCACATCTCCTCCGGCAACATCGTCGTGCTGGACGTGAACCGCCGCAACGTTCCCGTGGACCGGCGCCTGCTGGAGTTCCGCTATCACCCGCCGGAGCGCTGGAGCATCGTGCGCGCCCGGCCGCAGGACCTGGAGCGCCTGGGCCGCGTGTTCCCGCTGACCTACGCGGTGTGCCCGTCCTGCCGCCACCGGCAGGCGTTCGAAGCGCGGGTGGACCAGATGACGTGCGATCGCTGCCGCAAGGTGGCGTCGCTCGCCTGGGATGAACTGAGTTAGCTGTGGGCTGTAGGCTGTCGGCTGATTCAGCCCACAGCCAACAGCGAACAGCCACCTACAAGGCGAATAGCCGGTCCCCGACCGCGATCTCGGCACTCCCCTCCGCCACGCAGTAGAACCCCCGCATCCCGCCGTCCAGGAATTGGAGCGATTCCTTCAGGACGTCCGACTCGACCCGGTGTCCGAGCGCCCATCCGGTGAACGGCCGGCACGGGCGGGCCACCTCGAGCACGCGCAGCCGCAGGCGCTCGGCGCCGTCGGGGCCGCGCACGGCGAGGCCGTGCCGGAGGTCGTCGTAGGAGACCACGCCCGGGGCATGGGCGATGAGGTTCTCGCCGGCACAGCCCGGCGTGATGCGCTCCCCGAACCGCTCCCGCATCCGGTCGTAGTGCGCCGTGAAGCCGACCGAGACCCCGTTGCCGCCGTCCCCGTTGCGGGAGGCCGGGTGGTCGCGGTGGTGCACGTCCACCAGCCACGAGCCGTCGGCGGCGCCTCCCAGCACGCCGGCGGGCGTCACCCACAGGCGCTCCACCGGGAGGAGCGGGGCAGGGGAGTATGTGCGGTCGGGCTTCGCCCCGGTCTTCAGGGCGGACCGCTGGACCTGGAGTTGGACGATCGGGCCGATCTCGCGCATGACAAAATCTAGCGGGATGCGGTATCTTGTACCCCATGGGTGGCCTCGGTTGGGCCCGTTGCCTGGACAGCGTCGCGGACGTGCTGCGGCGCGGCGCGTGGTACCAGATTGTCGAGGAGACCGCGGACGACCACGTCGTCGTCGAGGTCCGGACGCGGCGGGTGCGCATCTCGCGCGCCGACGTCCGCATCCGCGAGCAGGCGCCCGACCAGTGGAGCATCGTCGTCCGCACGGGCCTGCTGCGCCCCACCCTCGGCACCCCCCGCACCAGCCTGCACACCACGTATGCCGTGTGCCCCTCCTGTCACCAGCGCCAGGAGTTCAAGGGCACGCCGAAGACCCTCACCTGCGACCGCTGCGGCGTGACCGCCGGCGTCGACTGGTCGGAGACCTGCTGACATAGGCCGGACCGGGACCCCCGGCGCCGCTTGCGGATTCAGAGTTAATGTGTTAATAGTTAGTGTGCTAATTATTCCCACGGCCGGCCGCTAGATGGGTGACCGTCCAGAACTCGCCCTGCAGCTCGCCGCCGCCATCTCGAGCGCCTGGCGCGCGCTCGAGCGCGCCGGCGACCGCGCGTTCCGCACCTTCGGCCTCTCCCGTCGCGCGTACCTCACGCTGGCGGCCGTGGACCAGGGCGGGCCGGACGGCATCCGCCCCTCGGAAGTGGCGGCGCAGCTCGGCGTCTCGCGCGCGGCCGCGACCACGTTCATCCAGCGCCTCGAGGCCAAGGGCCTGGTGGAGACCACGCCCGACCCGGACGACGACCGGGGGGTGCGCGTCACGCTCTCGCGCCGCGGGCTCGAGGTGCTGCTCCGGGCGGGTCAGCTCGAGCGCCGTCTCGCCGCCCGGGCCATCGAGGGCCTGCCGGCCTCAGCCATCCTCCGGACCGCGCACCTGCTGAGCGAATACGTGCAGCGCGTCGAGCGCCGGCAGATCGAGGTGATCAAATAGGCGAGGGACGGGGGACGCGGGACGGGTGTGCGTATCTTTATGCACTCGCCCGATTGGGCGTTGCGCCCCTGCCGCCGCTTCACGCATCAGCGGAGCCGGTGTGCGCATGATGTTGACTCGCTGCGCGTTGGGGAGGCGCGGGGCGCCCGCGCCGGGCCGATTCTCGAGGAGCGGTGTCGCTTGTCCCCATCATCGACTTTTCCACACCTCGCCATCCACACGCTCATGTGGAAATCTCATGCGGCTGGCCGAACCTGAAGCGTCCGGGCTCGATGCGGTGGCCGGTGCGCTGGCGCGGGCGCGGCTGGTCGTGGTGGCGACGGGGGCGGGGATGTCCCGCGAGAGCGGCATTGCGACCTTCCGCGACGCGCTCACCGGCCTGTGGGCGCGATACGATCCCGCGGAGCTGGCGACGGAGGACGCCTTCCGGCGGGCCCCCGCCCGCGTGTTCGGGTGGTACGCCTGGCGCCGCAAGGTGGTGCGGGCGGCGGTCCCCCATGCGGGTTATGATGCCGTCGTGGCGCTGGAGCGAATCCTCCCCGAGGTCGTGGTCGTGACGCAGAATGTGGACGGGCTGCACCGTCGCGTGGGCAGCGGGCGGGTCCTCGAGCTGCACGGTTCGCTCGAGCGGTTCCACTGTCTTGCCGCCCGCCATCCCTACCCGACCGAGGCGGTGGCCGAGCCGGAGGAGGACGGGGAGGTGGAGCCGCCGGCCTGTCCCCGCTGCGGCTCTCCGATCCGGCCGGGCGTGGTGTGGTTCGGGGAGACGTTGCCCGAGCGGGAAGTGACGGCGGCGTGGGAGGTCGCGGCCCGGAGCGACGTGATGGTGGTGGTGGGGACGTCGGGGCTGGTGCATCCGGCCGCGAGCCTGCCGCGTATCGCCCGTGATGCGGGGGCCA
>DASPFU010000148.1:0-7634 GCA_035620935.1 Gemmatimonadales bacterium | reverse complement strand
GCCCTCCTCGCGGGCGCCTTCCTCCACCTGCTCCCCGAGGCCATCGCGGAGCTGGGCGCCGGGCCGCCGGTGTTCCTCGGCGTCCTGGGCGGGTTCGTGGGGTTCTTCGTGCTGGAGAAGTTCCTGTGGCGCACGCACGGGCACGAGCCGCGCGACCGCGCGCGCGGCGGCCCGCAGCTCGCCACGCTGAACCTGGTGGGCGACGGGCTGCACAACCTGATCGACGGGATGGTCATCGCCGCCGCCTATGTCACCGACCCCGCGCTCGGCCTGACGACCACACTCGCCGTGCTGGCCCACGAGATCCCGCAGGAGCTGGGCGACTTCGCGGTGCTGGTGTACGGCGGCATGCCGGTGCGGCGCGCCGTCGGGTTCAATTTCCTCACGGGGCTGACCGCGGTCGCCGGCGCGGTGCTGGTGCTCGCGGCGGGCCCAGCGCTGGGCTCGCCGGCGGTCCTGCTGCCGGTCGCGGCCGGAGGATTCGTCTACATCGCGGCGGCGGACCTGGTGCCGGAGCTGCACCGGAGTCGGAAACTGACGGTGTCACTCGGCCAGTTGGCATTGATCGTGATGGGGATCGCGCTCGTGAGCGCGCCTGGGTGGTTGCTTGAGTAGAAAGAGGCGTGGGGTGTGGGATGGGGGACGCTCCGATGAGGCGGGGGCCGCCGTGCAGCGGAGCGTCCCACACCCCACATCCCCCGCCTTTTATCGTTGCCGAACCCGCACCCCCTCCGTGATCCGGTCCCCAGGATGTCGCACGATGCGGTCGCCCGCCTCCAGCCCCGCCGTGATCTCCGCCTCGAACGCGTTCTGGCGCCCGACGGCGACGACCCGTTCCGCCGCGCGTCCCCCGTCGATCACGAACACGCCCCATCCGTCGCCGGCGCGGAACAGCGCGGTGGTGGGCACCTTGAGCACCGAGTCCGCTTCCCAGATGACGATGCGCGCTTCGACGCGGTAGCCGTCGCCCAGGGCCGCGGGGCACTGGTTCAGCTCCGCCACCACGTGCACGCGCTGCTCCTCGACGCCCAGCGCCGAGATCTTGGTGAACCCGCCGGGCTCGACCCGGCGCACCCGTGCCGTGAGCGCGCTGTCGCCGCCCCAATCCTCGACAAGCATGCGGTCACCGGGCCGGACCTTGACCGCATCGGAGGAGAGCAGGTCCGCCACGATCTCGAGGTCGCCGCAGTTCCCCAGCTCGAGCAGCGGCTCGCCCGCCTGGACGACGCGCTCGCTCCGCTCCGGGATGCGCAGCACCACGCCCGACACGGGGGCGCGCAAGGACAGCACGGCACCGGCGCCCGCCCCAGCCCCAGCCCCGACGACGATCAGCGCGGCGCGCGCCGCCTCGACATCGTGGCGGGCGGCATCGGCGCGGAACTCCGCGGCCTCGAGGTCCTGCACCGCCAGCGCCTCGGCCAGCTCGGCGCGCTCGCGCTCCGCCGGAGCGACCAGGCTCCGGCTGGCCAGCTCCAGGGTGCGCTCGGTTTCGCGGCGCGCCTGGGCCAGCGCCTCGCGTGCCTGCGTGACGGCGGTCGCCGCCGCGCGCTGGGCGTCCACCGCGGCCGCTACCTGGGCCTGCGCCTGCGCCCGGCTGCGCGGGTCGAGCGGCAGGGGGGTCATCCGGGCGACCACGGCGCTCCGGGCCACGGCGTCGCCCGCCTCGAGGGGGATGCGCGCCACCCGCCCCGCGATCGGTGCCGTCACCACGTACCGATCGCGCACGCGCGTACGGGCCTCTTCGTCGATCGTCACCCGCAGCGGGCCGACCGTCGCCGCGGTCACGTCCACGGGCACGGGCGACGGCCGCACGGCGAGCCACACGAGCAGCGCGCCTACCAGCGCTCCGACGCTCCACCAGACATGCCTGCGCGTCAGTCGCATGCGATTCATTCCCGCGTCTTGAGGACGGCGACGAGGTCGATGCGGTCGAGCCGCCGGCGCACGGCGAGCGCCGACAGGACGGCGGCCGCCAGGACGATCGCCACCGAGAAAAGATACGTCCGGCCCGTGACCACGAGCGGCACGCGGAACATCTCGGTGCCGAACCGCGTCGCCACGAGCCAGCTCAGCGCGTAGCCCAGGCCCAGTCCCGCCGGGATCGCCGCGAGCGTGAGCGCGGCCTGCTCGCCGAGCAGCATCCGCGCGACCTCGCCGCGGGTGAAGCCGAGCACCCGCAGGCTCGCCAGCTCCCGCCCGCGCTCGGACAGTGCCACCCGCGCACCGTTGTACACGATCCCCGCGGCGATGAGGCACGCGAACGCGATGATCAGCGTGAGCGAGAGGCGGAAGCTCTCGGCGATGGTCTGCTCGAACCCGGTCAACGCCGTCTCGCGTACCGTGGCGCCGCTCACCGCCGCCAGGCGCTTGATGGCGCCGTAGAGCGTGGCGCGTGCCGAGTCGTCCACCGCGAGCCAGGCGCCCGAGATGAGCCGTCCCTCGCCGAGCAGCCGGTTCGCGGTGCGCAGGTCCACGTAGGCGAGCGAGCCGACGACTTCGTCCACGAGGTCGGCCACCGGGAGATCCACGACCCGGCGCCGCCCCTCCAGCACCTCCACCGCGACGGTATCCCCCGGGCGCACGCCGAGGCGCTCCCCGAGGAACGTGGTGAGCAGCAATCCCTGCGCGGGCACCGCGTGAACGCGCCGGTCGCTGTCGGTGATGCGGTGCAGCTCGCCGGCACGGTCCAGCCCCAGCACCGCGGTGCGCTCGCTCCGCGGCCCGCGCCGGAGACGCACCGCCGCCATGCGGAACGGCTCCACCCGCGTGACGCCCGGGAGCCCGGCCAGGTCGTGCCGCGCCCGGAGCGGCCGCGGCTGGTGGAACAGCACCGTCATGTCCTCGCGCTGGACCTCGTGGAACTGGATCTCCTTCATGTAGTCGACCGCGTCGAACATGTAGCCGCCGGTCACGATGATCGCCGCGGCGAGCGCGATCCCGACGACGCCCAGCGTGGCTTTCACCGGTCGGCGCTCGAGGCTCCGTGCGATCATCCGCGTGGGGAGCGCGAGGCGGCTGCCGAAGCCGAGCCGCTCCAGGATGCCGCGCCGGTAGCGCGCCGGCGCTTCGGGTCGCATCGCCTCCGCCGGGGGCAACGCCACCGCCCGCCGGACGGCGCCGATCGCGCCGATCACCGCCGACCCGACGGCGATCGCGACCGCCGGGACGAGCACCCCCAGGTCCTGCCGGTAGCGGATCACGGGGAACTGGAAGAACCGGGCGTACACCACCGCGAGCTCCACGGCGAACCAGATCCCGAGCGCCACGCCCACCACGGCGCCGAGCACCACCGGTACCACCGCCAGTCCGAGGTAGTGCCTCCCCACCGCCGCGTTCGAGTAGCCGAACGCCTTCAGCACGGCGATCTGGTCCCGCTGCGTGCCGACGAGTCGCGTGACCACGACGTGCAGCAGGAACGCCGTCACGCCGAGGAAGATCGCCGGGATCAGGACGCTGGTGACGCTGGTCTCCTGGATCTCGTCGGTCACGAAGCGGTGCGACACCTGGTCGTCCCGCCCGTAGGCGCCGGCGCCGCCGTAGCGCGCGAGGACGTCGTCCAGCCGGGCGATCACGTCCGCTTCGTCCGCCCCGCGCGAGAGGTCGAGCGTGACGTCATTGAACGCCCCCCGCATCCCGAACGCCGCCTCGGCCGCCCGGTGCCCGATCCACAGGACCCCGAACCGCCGATTGTCGGGGAAGATGTTCGCCCCACCCTGGAGCTCGTACACGAACTCGGGCGACAGCGCCCACCCCACCACCCGCAGGCGCTGCCACCGCCCATTGAGGATGGCCGAGAGGGTATCGCCGATCTCGAGATCGTTGGCGCGCCCGAACGCCTCGCTGATCACGACCTCGTTGGTCCGCCCGCGCGACACGAGGCGCCCGCGGCGCAGGTACAGGCGGTTGAGGCTGGGCTGGGCGTCCTCCGGCACCGAGACGAAACGGCCCACGGCGGGCTCGGGCAGGCCGGGCACGTCGAGGGTCGCGTCGAACACGATGCGCGGCTCCAGCCGGTCAACGCCGGGGATCGCCGCGAGCCGCCGCGCGGTGGCGGCGGGCGCCCGGGTGAGATGGGCGAACACGTCGGCGAACCGGTACTCGTCGTAATAGCGCTGCTGGGTGCCCAGCAGGTACCCGTGCATGCTCCGCATCGCCACGAATACCGAGACCCCGGAGGCGGACATCAGGGCGATCGCGACCAGCGGCCCCCGCAGGTGCCCGAGGTCCCGCACCAGCTTCTTGCCGAGCGCGCTCATCACCACTCGAGCTCTTCCGGGTCGGCCCGCACCGCGTTGCGCTCGATCGCGCCGATCTGCCCGCTGTGCATCCGCAGGACCCGGTCGCCCATCCGGCCGATCGCGACGTTGTGCGTGATCACCGCCACGGTGGTGCCGAGTTCGCGATTCACCTTGGCGAGCGCCGCGAGCACCAGCTTGCCGGTCTCCACGTCGAGGGCGCCGGTGGGCTCGTCGCACAGCAGCACCTCGGGGCGTTTCGCCACCGCCCGGGCGATCGCCACGCGCTGCTGCTCGCCGCCCGAGAGCTGGGCCGGGAAGTGGTCGAGCCGGTCGCCCAGCCCCACCAGGCGCAGCGCCTCGTCCGCCGGCATCGGCGAGCGGGCGATCTCGGTCACCAGCTCCACGTTCTCCCGCGCCGTGAGACTGGGGATGAGATTGTAGAACTGGAACACGAACCCGATGTGCTCGCGGCGGTAGCGCGTCAGCTCGCGCTCGTCGGCCCGGGTCAGGTCGTGGTCGAGGAACCGCACCTCGCCGCTCGTCGGCGGGTCGAGCCCTCCGAGGATGTTGAGCAGGGTGGATTTCCCGCTGCCCGACGGCCCGAGGATCACCACGAACTCGCCGCGCGCGAGGTCCAGGTCCACGGCGCGCAGGGCGTGCACCTCCACGTCGCCCATGCGGTAGACCTTGGTGAGCCCCCGCGCGCGGAACACCGCCGGGCCGCTGCCGCCAACAGGTTGCGGGGCAACTGCTTGCATGGCGCGAAGCCTAGAAGGCGCGAGCGCACCCTTCAAGGCGTTCGGGCCTCACGCCCGATTCACGCGTCCTTCACGCGTCACACCGTACGCTGTGGCAGCAACCCTCGCTGGAGAAGCTGCGATGACGTTCATCGATCGCGCGGACGCCGGCCGTCGGCTGGCGGCCCGGCTCGAGCCGTACCGCCGGGACGAGCACGGCCGGCCCGTCGAGCTCGTGGTGATCGGACTGCCGCGGGGCGGCGTGGTCGTGGCCGCCGAGGTGGCCCGCCTGCTGGAGGCGCCGCTCGACGTCGTGGTGGTGCGCAAGCTCGGCGCGCCCGACTATCCGGAGTTCGCGATCGGCGCGATCGCGCGCGGCGAGACCGTGCTCAACGAGGAGATCGACCCCGGGTCGCTCCCGCCGGGCTACCTCGACCGGGTCATCGCCACCGAGACCCGCGAGCTCGAGCGCCGCGAGGCGCTGTACCGCGGCGGCCGCGCCGCCGTGCCCGTGGCGGGGCGCACCGTCCTGGTGGTGGACGATGGGCTCGCGACCGGCTCGACCGCGGCGGCGGCGGTGCGCGCCCTGCGCCGTGCCGGTCCGCGCCGCATCGTGCTCGCCGTGCCGGTGGCGGCGCCCGACTCGGCCGCGCGGCTGGCGCGCATCGCGGACGAGGTGGTGTGTCTGTCCACGCCGGCCGACTTCCGTGCGGTGAGCCTGTGGTACCGCAGCTTCGGTCAGACCTCGGACGAGGAAGTGGTCGAGCTGCTCCAGCGCGCGCGCGCGCCCGCACCGGCGGTCGCATGAGCGCGATGCGCGCCCCCACCCGCTCGGTGCACGCCGCGATCGCCGCCGACGGCGTGACGCTCACGGGCGCCCTGGAGCTGCCGGCGCACGCGAAGGGCGTGGTGCTGTTCGCCCACGGCTCGGGGTCGAGCCGCTTGAGCCCCCGCAACATCTTCGTCGCCGACGTCCTGCGCAGCGCGGGCGTCGGCACCCTGCTCATCGACCTGCTCACGCCCGAGGAGGCGAACGACCGCGACAAGGTGTTCGACGTGCGCCTGCTGGCGTTGCGCCTGCTGCACGCCACCGACTGGGTCGAGTCGCAGGTCGAGACGGTGGGCATGCCGGTCGGGTACTTCGGCGCCAGCACCGGCGCCGCCGCGGCGATCGTCGCCGCCACGCAGTCCGGCCACGTGCTGCGCGCCCTGGTGTCGCGCGGCGGGCGGCCCGACCTGGCGATGGAGTTCCTGCCGTCGGTCACCGTCCCCACCCTGCTGATCGTGGGGAGCGAGGACACGGTCGTCCTCGAGCGCAACCGCAAGGCGCTGGAGCGGCTCGGCGGACCGAAAGAACTGTCGGTGATCGAGGGCGCGACGCACCTGTTCGAGGAGCCGGGGACGCTCGAGCAGGTGGCGCAGCTCGCGGCGGAGTGGTTCGGGAGATACCTGAAGAAGGACTAGAGCCGCCCCCACCGTCCCATCCGTACGCTCCACGTGGCCGTCAGCGAGAAGGCCGCCACGGACTCCGTGAATCCCACGCTCGCCCCCACCCCCCACGCCCCGACGCGCCCGAACCGCGTCACCATCGCACCCACGAGGACCGGCGGCTGGTATCCCTGCATGGTGGTGGTCCCGGCCGTGCCGTAGACGCTGCCGCCCCAGGACAGCCCGAGGGATCGACCGTAGCTCACGGTGAGCGTCAGCGGGTCGGTGAAGTCCAGGTCGGGGAGATCGCCGAGGTGCCAGTAGGACGCATCCACACCGAGGAACCCGGCGGTACCGAACAGGTGGGTGAGGGACGCGATGGCGCCGACGTCCCACTCGCCCGTTCCGAAGGTCGCCGTGTCGGCCACCGGAACCTTGGTTCCCAGACCCACGCGTACGCTGGTGGACGCGCCCGCCACGGCCTGCCACGTCGCGTGCAGCAGGGGGTCGCCCAGCGCGACCTGGTACCCCACGACCGACGACGCGGGCGGCGCGATGGGCTCGCCGCCGCCACCGCCGTGTCCGCCGCCGCGGCCCCGCCCGGAATCGGCCACCGCGCCACTCCACGACCCGCCACTGGGGATGCCGCCCGGACCGGAGGCGGTCACCAGGGTCGTGTTCTGCACGTTCACGGGCCAGGCGGCCCGGAGCGTGAATCGGCCCGCGGTGAGCGCCGCGCCGGTGGACAGGGTCCACGTGCTCGTCGGTACGGTGAAGATGTAGTCACCGCTCGCCACCGAGAGCGCGCCCTCATAGCCGAGCGTCTGGGCGACGAGCGGTGATGGCAGCGCAAGGAGGAGAGCGGCTGCTCTCCCCGTGATCACGCGCCCACGAGCGCGCGCAGCGCGGCGTGAGCCTGGTCCATCTCCTGGATCATCTGTTGCAGCCGCTCGCGCAGCCGATCCATGTCCTGCCGCCGCTCCGGCGTCGGCTGGTACTGCGGGTCCTTCTGCAGCCGGTCCATCGACTGCACCATCAGACGGAGCCGGTCGCACGCCTGGTTCATGTTCTGGCCCATCTGCTGGAACTCGTTGTGCGTGCGGTGCTGCTCCATCCAGCGGTTCAGCTCCTGCACCCGCGCCTGGACCTGTTCCATGCGCGCGGTCATCTCCTGCATCCGCTGCTGCTGCTGCATCTGTTGCTGCTGCTGTTGCTGCTGCTGCTGTTGCTG
>DASPFU010000147.1:0-9560 GCA_035620935.1 Gemmatimonadales bacterium | reverse complement strand
CCCGTCCCGCGTCCCCCGTCCCCTCTCAGTGATCGCTCGAGCGCCGCCTCGAAGCCGAGCGGCCGTATCCCGAACACCCGCTCGATCGCGTTGTCCGGCGTGGCGCTGCCCTCCACGAGCATCTGGAGCTGCTGCGAGGTGATCGGCGCGATACTCGGAGGCAGCACGTCGAAGGCACTGGCGGCGAACCGCGCGAGGCCGAGCGGGACGCGGACCAATGGGCGTGGATGGCCGACCGCGCGCCCGATCGCGCGGACGAACTCTTCGTACGTGATCCGGTCGGGTCCGCCGAGCTCGTACGCGCCGTCGGCCCCGGTCCCTTCGGCCGCCATGGCGAAGGCAGTGGCCACGTCGCCGATCCACACCGGCTGCATCGGGAAGTCCGCGGCGCCGAACACCGGGATCGCCGGCAGCAGGCCGTGCAACCGCGCGAGCAGCGCGATCGGCACGCTCCCGCGTCCCACGATCACGGCGGGCCGCAGGATGACGTGCGGGATGCCGGCCTGGCGAACCTCGTCTTCGCCGACGGCCTTGCTGCGATGGTATGCCGTCGCGTCCGGGTCGTGCCGGGCCCCGACGGCGCTCATGTGGACGAGACGCCGCACGCCCGCCGTGCGCGCCGCCCGCGCGACCGTCCGCGCGCCCTCCACGTGTACCGCCTTGAACGTGGCGTCGCCGGTCTCCGCGATGATGCCGACCAGGTGGATGACGGCGTCTGCTCCCCCGACCAACCGGGCGATCGCCGCCGCGTCGGCCAGGGTACCCGGCACCACGGTCAGGCCGTCGGCGGTGAACGGCAGGCGCGCCGGATCGCGGGCCAGCAGGCGTACACCGTGGCCGCGGGCGAGCACTTCCCGCACGATGTCGCGACCGACGAACCCGGTCGCCCCGGTGATCGCGACGACCGCCATCCGGACTCAGGCGACCGCCGGATCGCCCGGCAGGTCGTCCTCCAGAAAGACGAGGGTGCGGCGCCGCTCCACCACGCCGGCGAGCGCGCGACACACGTCCGGGTCGAGGGCGGTTCCCGCGAGCTCGGTGAGCCGCGCGAGCGCGGCCTGGGGGGTGAGCTTCTCCTGGTAGGGGCGGGAGGTGGTGAGGGCGTCGAACACCTCGGCCGCCGCGATGATGCGTGCCCCGATGGGGATGTCCGTGCCGCGCAGTCCGTCGGGGTAGCCGGTACCGTCCCAGCGCTCGTGGTGGCCCCGGATGTCCGCGACGGCATCGGCGAGGTGGGTGAGGGGCCCGAGGATCTGGACCGCCGTGAGCACGTGCTGTTTGACGTGCGCGAACTCCTCCGGGGTGAGCGGGCCGTGGCGGAGCAGCACCGCTTCCCGCGTGCCGATCTTGCCGATGTCGTGCAGGCGGCCGGCGGTGCGGATGCGGTCCACGTCGTCGTCGGAGAGCTCGAGCTCCGCGGCGATCGTGGCGGACAGGTCGGCGATGCGGGCCGAGTGGCCGCGCATGTACGGATCCTTCGCCTCGAGGGCATTGACCAGCGCCTCGAGCGTGGCGACCGAGAGGCGCTCCAGGCGGGCCCGCTCCCGCAGCACTTCGGCGCCCAACGCCGCGACCTCGCCCTGGATCTGCTCCTGGAGCTCGTGGCGGGCGAGCTGGGCGTCGCGGCGGCGCAGCGCGCGCTGCACGGCGCTCGCTACGTCGGCCAGATCGAACGGCTTGGTGATGTAGTCCATCGCGCCACGCTGGATGCACAGCGACGCGGTGGTGGCGTCGTTGGCGGCACTGAGCATCACGATGGCCAGGTCGGGATCGACGTCGAGGGCCGCGGACACGAGCTCGACCCCGCTCATGCCGGGCATGCGGATGTCGGACAGCAGCAGCGCGGTGCCGCCGGCGTGCAGCTGGTCGAGCGCTTCGTCCGCCGATGCGGCGGTGTTCACCGTCATCCCTTCGCGCGCCAGATAGCGCTGCAGCGCGCGGCGGATGGACTCCTCGTCGTCCACCACGAGCACCACCGGCGGTGCCGCAGGATCCGTCATGCCGTTGCGTCGGCGCCGACGAACGTCAGGTCGGGGACCGCCGGGATCAGGCGCGCCGCGGCCGCGCGCCGCAGCAGCTCCGCCACGGCGCGACGCCCCTCCGGTCCGTAGGACACGGTGTGCGCGTTGACGTACATGCTGATGAAGCGGTCGGTCCGGGCCGCGTCCAGCCCCCGGCTGTACCGCTGGGCGTGGGCCAGCCCTTCGGCGCGATGGGCGAGCCCGTACTCGATGCTGGCTTTGAGGTCGCGGGCGACGGCCGCGGTCAGCTCCCTGCCGAGGTCGCGTCGGACGACGTTGCCGCCCAGCGGGAGCGGCAGGCCGGTCTCGCCGTGCCACCATTCCCCGAGGTCGATCCAGAGCGACAGGCCGCGGTCGGCGTACGTGAGCTGACCCTCGTGGATCAGGAGGCCCAGTTCCGCCCGGCCGTCGGCCACGGCATCCTCGATCTCGTCGAACGGCATGATGACGTGCCGCACCGCCGGCTGGAGCAGCCTGAGGGCGAGGAATGCGGTCGTCCGCTCCCCGGGGACCGCCACGGTGCGCCCGGCGAGTGCCGCGCGCACGTCGGCAGGCGGGGCGGCGCGGGCGACGAGTCGGGGTCCGTAGCGATCCCCGACGCTGGCGCCGTGGTCCAGCAACGCGTAGCGGTCGGCGAGGTAGGCGTACGCGTGGATCGAAACGGCGGTCACCTCGAGCTCGCCGGCGGAGGCGCGCCGGTTCAGCGTCTCGATGTCCGCCAGCTCATGGACGTAGCGGCGGTCGCCGGTGTCGATCTTCCCCGCCGCGAGCGCCCAGAACATGAACGCATCGTCCGCGTCCGGGCTGTGGGCCACGCGGATCGTGCGGTGGGCGGCGGCGGTCACGAGCCGCTCGCGCGCCCCAGGGCTTCCTGCTTGAAGGCGTCCAGGGTGGTGGCGTGGGCGGTGTATTCCGGTCGTCCCCCGGCACGCTCGGCGGGCTCGTGCCGCAGGAAGGCGGCGAACGCGGTGCCGGCCTTGGCCTGATCCCCGAGCGCCTCGTAGGCGCGCGCCCGCAGCACCAGCGCGTAGAGGTGGTTGGGGACCGCGGCGATCAGCGTGTCCGCCTGGGCGAGCGCGCCCTGGGGGTTGCCCACGGCGAGCTGCAGCATGCCGACGTCGTACCGGCTGTGGTTGTCCAGGGCCGGCAGCTGGCCGTAGGTCTGCAGCGCCATCGGGCCGAAGAACGCGACGCTGTCCTTCTTGCCTTCCTCGGAGAGCCGCATCGTGCGATCGAACAGGCGCTGCGCCATCTCCTCGGTCGACATCTGGCTGATGTCGGTCGTTCCGGGCGGGCCCCCCAGCGGCGTGCCGCCCACGGGCGGCGCCGAATCCCCTCCGCCGCCCCGCAGGGCGAGCACGGTGATGAGCGCGCCGACCGCCAGCCCGGCGAGGATCCAGGGGATCCCGGCTCGCCAGTCCCCCGAGCCGCCCGACCGCGCGGCGGCACCGACGGCCGCCCCGCACTTGTGACAGAACTTCGCGCTCCCGGAGAGCGCCGCACCACAGGCGTGACAGTTCATAGGACGGGGAATCTAACTGGCACCTTGCCCCGGGGTAGCGTACTGTATGCAGCGTACCGCACGGGCATCGGGCCCGGCGGATGGAGGGATCCGGGTGAGTGCCCCGTTTGTTGGTCACGATCGCGCGCGTCACATGGGCGAGTTGCGGCGCGGTGACGACCGCTGGGAGGTCTATCTCGAGTTCCAGCCGGACCCGTCGGTCGACGCGGTCCGGGGCCGGCTGCATTTCGTCAATCGCGAGCGTCATCACGAAACCGGGTGGGTCTTCCTCGAGTCGAGCGAGGGCGAGATTCGCGAGCGGTTCGGTGAATTTTCGGCCGTGGAGCTGTGGCACTTCCTCGAATCGGTGGCGGAGCCGCCCGATCCACCGGGGTAGACGGTCATTGTAGCAGCATTTCTGCGCTTTCTGCACGATTTTCACAGCATTCCGCAACATTATCGCCGTTCAAGGCACGGCAGGCCAGCATTCCGTGCACGTGGCGCACAATTTGCTTGACATCAGGACAACGCCCGGGTAGCTTGCTCCATGTCATCCGCGACCAGTTCCGCGAGTGGACGGGGAGCCCGGCGCATGAGCCCTGCGCCGGGCTCCCTTCGTTGGTTCCGGCGTGTCCGACCCTGACCCGCAACGCCCGAGGAGACCGCGCTCCATGACCGCCACGCTCGATCCCACGACCCTGACCGAGACCCCCCCCGCCGCCGCCGCGTCGCCCGCCGAGGTGATTCGCCGCGCACGAGAAGCGGGGGTGCAGGTCGTGGATGTGAAGTTCACCGATCTCCCGGGGACGTGGCAGCACTTCTCGCTGCCCCTGAAGGAGCTGACCGAGTCGACCTTCGCCGAGGGTCTGGGGTTCGACGGGTCCTCGATCCGCGGGTTCCAGGCGATCAACGAGAGCGACATGCTGCTGATGCCGGACCCGGCGACGGCGTTCGTCGATCCGTGCCTCCAGGTACCGACGTTGTCGCTCACGTGCGACATCGTGGACCCGGTGTCGGGCGCGCCGTATTCGCGCGACCCGCGCCACGTCGCCCGCAAGGCCGAGGCGTATCTCACGAAGAGCGGCGTGGCCACGACGGCATACTTCGGTCCCGAGGCGGAGTTCTACATCTTCAATTCGGTGCGGTTCGACCAGAACGCGCACGAGGGCTACTACCACATCGACTCGGAAGAGGGCATCTGGAACTCGGGCGCGAACGGCGGCCCGAACCTCGGCCATCGCCCGCGGCACAAGGAGGGGTACTTCCCCGTCCCGCCGGTGGACCGGCTCCAGGACCTGCGCTCGAAGATCATGCTGGCGCTGATCGCCGCCGGCATCGACGTCGAAGTACAGCACCACGAGGTGGGGACCGCGGGGCAGGCCGAGATCGACATGCGGTTCGGCCCGCTGACGCGGATGGCGGATCAGATGATGATGTACAAGTACATCGTCAAGAACGTCTGCCACCAGCACGGCTACACGGCCACGTTCATGCCGAAGCCGATGTACGGGGACAACGGCTCGGGCATGCACGTGCACATGAGTCTGTGGAACGGGGACTCGAACCTGTTCTTCGACGCGAACGGCTACGCGCTGCTGTCGGATACCGCCCGGTGGTACATCGGCGGGCTGATCAAGCACGCGGCCGCGCTGCTCGCCATCGCCGCGCCGACCACGAACAGCTACCGCCGCCTGGTGCCCGGGTACGAGGCGCCGATCAACCTGGTGTACTCCCAGCGGAACCGCTCGGCGATCTGCCGCATCCCGATGTATTCGAAGTCGCCGAAGGGGAAGCGCATCGAGTTCCGGGCACCCGATGCGTCGAGCAACCCGTACCTGACGTTCGCGGCGCTGCTGATGGCCGGGCTCGACGGCGTGCGGAACAGGATCGAGCCGCCCAAGCCGATGGACGTGGACCTGTACGAGCTCGAGCCGGCGGAGCGGCGGCACGTCAAGAACACGCCGGGGAGCCTCGCCGAGGCGCTCGCGGCACTCGACGCCGACCACGCCTTCCTGCTGGAAGGCGGCGTGTTCACGCAGGACCTGATCGACACCTGGCTCGACTACAAGCGGACGCGGGAGGTGGCGCCGGTCGCGCTGCGGCCGCACCCGTACGAGTTCTTCCTGTATTACGACTGCTGAGCCCTGGCGACGGTAGAAGTCGGCAGAGGGTGGCGTATCCGCCGCCTTCTGCCGACTTTTCCCGTCAGCAGGCATGTCGTCCCCAACTCGATCGGATCCGATGCGCGAACCGACCACCGGCGCCACCGTGCGCGATATCCTCGACCTCGCCAAGAAGCAGAAGGTCGATTTCCTGCGGCTCCAGTTCACCGACATCCTCGGCGTCAACAAGAACGTCGAAGTGCCGGAAAGCCAGTTCGAGAAGGCGCTCGACGGCGAGATCATGTTCGACGGCTCGTCGATCGAGGGCTTCGTCCGGATCGAGGAATCGGACATGATCCTCAAGCCGGACCTCGACACCTTCCGCATCCTGCCGTACGACGACGAAGGCGGCCGGGTCGCGCGGGTGATCTGCGACATCTTCCGGCCGGACGGCTCGACCTTCGCGGGATGCACGCGGCAGGCGCTGAAGCGCCAGATCGCCCGGGCGCGGCAGCTGGGCTACCAGATGATGGCCGGGGTCGAGGCGGAGTTCTTCATCTTCCACCTGGACGCGGACGGCGATCCCACCACCAAGACGCACGACCAGGGGGGGTACTTCGACCTCACACCGGTCGACCGGGCCGAGGAGATCCGCCGCCTCATCATCAAGGACCTGGTGTCGATGGGCCTCGAGGTCGAGGCGGGGCATCACGAAGTCGCCCAGGGCCAGCACGAAATCGACTTCCGGTACGCCGACGCGCTGGAGACGGCGGACAATCTCGCGACCTTCCGGTTCATCGTGCGCAACGTGGCGTTCCGCCACGGGTTCCTCGCCACGTTCATGCCGAAGCCGATCTTCGGCCAGAATGGCTCGGGGATGCACACGCACCAGTCCCTGTTCAAGGGCGGGCAGAATGCGTTCTACGAAGCCAAGGCGCCGTACGAGTTGTCCGAGGTGGCGCTCGCGTACATCGCGGGCCTGCTCGAGCACGCCCGGGGCTTTGCCGCGCTGACCAACCCGCTGGTCAACAGCTACAAGCGGCTCGTGCCCGGGTATGAGGCACCGGTCAACGTCGCCTGGTCCATGCGCAACCGGTCGCCGCTGATCCGCATTCCCGACCGGCGGGGGACCGGCACGCGCTGCGAGCTGCGGATGCCCGATCCGTCCGCCAATCCCTATCTCGCGCTCGCGGTGCAGCTGGCCGCCGGGCTCGATGGGGTCCAGCGCAAGCTCACGCCGCCCGACCCGGTGAACAAGAACATCTTCGAGATGAGCTTCCGCGAACGGCGGAAGTATCGCATCGACGAGCTGCCGCGCGACCTGCACGAGGCGCTCGAGTGCCTCGAGAAAGACGCGGTGATTCGGGAGGCGCTTGGGGACCACATCTACGAGCGGTTCGTCGAGGCCAAGCGCGAGGAGTGGCAGGACTACATCGGGAAAGTCTCCGAGTGGGAGCTGCAACGGTACCTGGGTCAGTACTGATCCCGTCGCGATCAGGCATGCCGCATGCAACGGCGCCGGAGACCCCGGCGCCGTTGCGCCTTGCGCGGCTGGGTCTCGCGTGCCTGTTGTGGGCGACGCCCGCGTGCGATCCCTACAAGCGGGCCGATGACACCACGGGCGAGCAGCTGTCCGCCCGCTGGGAATGGCACGGCCGCCTGCGGGTCGAAACGGACAGCAGCCTGACCCACACGCGCATCCGCATCGACTCCGGCTTGCCCGAGCGCCACGACGTCGTCCTCGCCCGTTTCGACTTCGACCCGGCGTACGGGGCCGGGGACGAGTACTCCCTCACGCTCGGGCTCGACCTCGGCGTCGCGCGGGACCTGCCCCTCAACGAACCGATCCCCCTGGGCCCGCCGCCGGGGCGGATCCCTGCCGCCGCGACGGTGACCTGCCTCTGCCGCCCCCTGCGACCGGACTCGGTCCGCGGGGCGCTCACGATCCATCAGCGGGGCCTGCGGCAGATCACGGCCCGGATCGACGCCACCCTGTACTTCACGGCCTGGCAGGACTCGAGCGCGCACGTCAGCTACCGGCTGCGGCAGCGGCTCTACGGGGTGAAATGACGGCGGCCGTCACGCGGTCCGGCGGGCGCCCGACGCGCCTTGCGGCGGCGGCGTTCGCCCTGCTGGCCGCCACCCGGCTCGCCGGCCAGACGGTGGACACCGTCATCGTGGAGAACGCCAACATCTTCGACGAGCGGGACCGGCGGTCGGTGGCCCGCTGGGCCAACGCCGTCCACGTCACGACGAGTCCCTGGGTCATCCGGCGCACGATCCTGCTGCGGGCGGGGGCCCCATACGACTCCGCGCGGGCGATCGAGAGCGCGCGCGCGCTGCGTGAGCTGGGGGTCTTCCGCCGGGTGGCGATCGACACGCTCCGGGTGGACGGACGGCTCGGGGTGCGGGTGCGCACGGCCGATGGCTGGAGCACCCGTCCGTCGTTCCGGTTCTCCGCGACCGACGGCGACGCCACGTGGGCCCTCGGGGCGCGCGAGAGCAACCTGCTCGGCAGCGCCATCGCCCTCGGCCTCCAGTACCGCCGCACCCCGGATCGCAGCGGCCTCGAGCTCGACTTCCTCAACCCGCACTTCCTCACCCGCAACGTGATCCTCGGCCTGGGGTACCGGGACTACACCGATGGCCGGCGCACCGAATGGGTTGGTGGGCGGCCGTTCCGGGAGACCGTGGCACCCTGGGCGCTCGAGACCTTCGGCGAAGACAGCCGGGAGCGGATGCTGGTCTTCCGCGAAGGGGCGCTCGCGTCGACCGACCGTCGCTACCGCACCGTCGTCGGCATGCGCGGCGGGTTCGCGCTCACGGCCACGACGCGCAACGTGGTCCGGCTCTGGGGGAGCGTGCTGTGGCGCCGGGAGGACTACGCGCCCGACACCGCCGGTGCGATCCCGGGCCGGTCGCTGTTCCTCAGCGCGGGCGGCGGCCTCGAGGCGATCCATGTGCGCCTGCGCGTGGTCGAACAGTTCGATTCGTACGCCCGATCCGAGGACGTCGATCTCTCCCAGGTGTTGCGTGTCGGGGTCTGGGCCGCCCCGCGCGCCTGGGGCTATCCCGGCGATCGTGCCGGCGTCGGCCCGACGTTCGCCGGTCAACTCAGTACCGTCTGGCACCGCGGATTCGGGGTCCTCCGGGCTCGCGGCTGGGGCGTGTTCACCGGGGCTGGCCTCGACTCGGGCCGGGTCGAGGGTGCGGTCACCGTCGCCAGCCAGTTCCTGCCACGCCAGTCCCTCATCGTCCACGTCGAGGGTGGCGCGGCGGAGAACCCCGCGCCGGGCGGGCAGTACGACCTGTGGGACACGCGCCGCGGGCCGCGCCTGTTCGGTGCCCACGTCTTTTCGGGGACGCGGCGGGCCTGGGCGGTGCTCGAGGACCGGATCGTCATCGCCGACGACTGGCTCGGTCTGATGGGTGTCGGCCTGGCTCCGTTCCTCGAGTGGGGCGGCGCGTGGTATGCGTCCGACCCCCAGCGCGTCGGGGGCAACGCCGGGCTCGCCCTGCGCATCGGCCCCACGCGGTCCGCCCGCGCGAGCACCGTGGAGATCGCGGGCGGCTGGCGCTTCGGCACCGGGTGGGACTCCCACCGCTGGGCCCTGGCCGTCCGCACCGCCTTCCGGTTCGCCGACCTGGACCCTTGAGTCCTGGCCCCCCGGGCCGTTTGACGCACCCCCTCCCGTTTTCGAAACCAGCCCGTTACCGTGCAACGTAGTCAAATGTGACCCTAGTCTGGTTTTGTACCGTGGTCATTATATAACTCATGACATCAAACGAACTTACGAGGCGCGAGCGTAAGAAGGGCGAAACCCGGGAGCGCATCTTCCAGGCGTCGCTCGAGCTGTTCCGGCAGCGCGGCTGCGCCGCCACGACCGTGGAGGACATCTGCGATCGTGCCGACGTCGCCAAGGGCACCTTCTTCAA
>DASPFU010000146.1:0-9852 GCA_035620935.1 Gemmatimonadales bacterium | reverse complement strand
TGCGTAAGCCGGGCAAGCTACCGTCGGCCCGGGGCCGGGTGGAGTACGCCCTCGAGTACGGCACCGATGCGCTCGAGATGCACAGCGACGCGCTGGGGTCCGGGGACCGGGTGCTCGTGGTGGACGATGTGCTCGCCACGGGGGGAACCGCCCGAGCTGCGGGCGATCTGGTGCGGCAGCACGGCGCCGCGGTGGCCGGATTCAGCTTTCTGGTGGATCTGGCGTTCCTCGGCGGGAGGGTGCGGCTGGGCGACGTCCGGGTCGAGGCCTTGCTTCGGTATGCGTAAGGCTATTACAATCAATGGCTTGGCCCCTGTAGCTCAGATGGATAGAGCAGCGGTTTCCTAAACCGTTGGCCGGGTGTTCGAGTCACCCCAGGGGCACTGGGACCTTCGAGCAACGGCGAACACGAGACGCGAGGACATGACGAAGACGTTGGCGGAGACGGCACAGCCCGCAGCGCCGGTCCGGCATGCGGACGACGACACGATCCACCGGCTGCGCGAGTGGGCGCGGAGTCATCGCAACCTGGTGACCTATGGGGCGACCGGGCTGGTGGCGGTGGCAGCGCTGTTCGGGTGGAACCGGTTCGCGTCGCGCCGCAGTGAGGCCGCGGCGGGCGAACAGCTGCAGCAGGCCCGTGCGGCGTTCGAGCAGCGCAATCTGCCGCTGGCCGCGAGCGAGTTCGCGCGTATCCGCGAGAACTACAGCGGGACGCGGGCGGCCGGGGAGGCCACACTGCTGCTCGGCCAGGCGCGGCTGCTCCAGGGCCAGCCGCAGCAGGCGATCGACGTGCTGTCGGGGTTCGCCAGCTCCGCCGGCGACGCGTATCGGGCGCAGGCCTACGGGCTGCTGGGCGCGGCCTACGAGAACGTGGCCAGGCCGACCGACGCAGGCGCCGCCTACCAGCGGGCGGCTGACGCGGCCGAACTGCCGTCGTTCGAGGCGCAGTTCCTGAGCGACGCGGGACGGGCCTGGGTGGCGGCGGGTGACACGGCGAAGGCGGTGGCCGCATACCAGCGCATCGTGCGAGACCTGTCCGAGACAGGCTCGGTCAACGAGGCGACGGTGCGGCTGGGCGAGCTGACCAAGGGCGCGGTGACGCTGCCGGAGCCGGCAGCCCGGAAGAACTAGGCGGGAACGGCGTCAGGGCAGCTGGTGGCGTGCGGTGGTGTGGGCCGCGCGCCCTTTTGTTTGGACGACTCCGATAGTGCGTATAAGATATGTTATGTTAAGTTATTGCGTGGGTAAGTGTGGACAAGCCCGCGGACATGCCCACACCGCCCCACATCCGATCCCCACCCAGCCCACAGCCAACCCACAACCAGAACCAGCTCGCGCGGTGAGACAAGAACGCCCCCGACCTCCTGGCGGAGATCGGGGGCGTTGCCAGGAGGGACCCGAACGACCATCGCCTCCCAGCGTGGGGCCCTGGCGGCCTCGTCAGGAGGGGATGGCGGCGGCCCAGTCCCACCGACCGCGATACGCCATGACGGTGCCCCCCCTCCGAGGCCGTCCGATGACTCTCACGTGTGACCTGCGGCACGGAAAGCTTGCAAGGAACCGGCCACCGCGGTCGACTGCGGCGCGCACGCGCCACCCGCGCTCGCCGATCCGCTAATCGATTGGAGGAATGGGAGTAGTCGAGGCGTGGCCGGCACGCCGCAGGTGCGGCGCGAGCGCACGGGAGAGACCTCGGGGCTGGCGGGCAGGCGACACCGTGTGGCATCCCGCCGCGAACGTCGGCGCTAGGCGAGTACTCCGCGGAACACGAGATGGGCCTCGCCCGCGAGCCACACGTCGTCGTAGTGCCCGGGCGCCGCCTGGCGCGCCCGGACCCCCAGGGGCCGGCCGGAGCGCGACCAGACCGTGAGCGGGAGGCTCGCCAGGCCCCAATCCGAGAGTGCACACGCCGCGGCGACCGCGCCCGTGCCGCACGCCAGCGTCTCGGCCTCCACTCCCCGCTCGTAGGTGCGCAGCCACCACTCGCTCGAGCTGGTCCCCGGGGAGACGAAGTTGATGTTCGCCCCGCCGGGTGCCAGGGCGGGGTCGAACCGCAGCTCCCTGCCCCGCGCCGTGACGTCCACGGTCGCCACGTCGTCCACCAGCACCACCAGGTGCGGGACGCCTACGACGCCGAGCGCGATGCGACGCTCCCCCGGCGCGGGCACGATCCCCGGCACGTCGGCCGGTGTCGTGACTGGCGCGAGGTGCAGCTCGGCTTCGGCCCCGGCGCCCGCACACCGGCTCTCGTACACACCGGCGTCCGTCTCGAGGCGCATCCCCTCGGCGGGCGCGATGCCGAGCCGCGCCGCGAGACGCGTGGTGCACAGCGCCGCGTTGCCGCACATCGGCGCCCGCGAGCCGTCGGCGTTGAAGTAGACCATCCGCGCCGCCCGGTCCTGCGAACCCGGGCCGACGAACACCAGCCCGTCGGCCCCGATGCCGGTCCCCCGCGCGCACACCGCCCGGATGTCCGCCGGCGTCCACTCCCCCGGCTGGGACAGCCGGGCGTCCAGCATGACGAAGTCGTTGCCGGAGCCGGACATCTTGTAGATCGGCAGCCCGACATGCCGGTCCCGCAGCACCGGCGGCGCGGCGGGCGCGACGTGCGGGTGGGTCGTCGCAGCCGGCGCGGCCGGCGCGCGAGGCGCGCGTTCGGGTGGACTGGGCGGTGCTTTTCTGGGCATCGGATCGCGGATCGGGTGACCCATAAGCTCGGCGCGGGCGCGTCCGGGGTCAACTGCGCGCGACCGCGTGGGAATGGGGTGCCGTCAGAGACGCCCGAACCACCGCATCAGTCGCAGGCGTGGCACCATCCAGATCGCCTCGCGCACGATGGCGCGGTTCATCTTGCTCTGCCCCTCGGTGCGGTCGACGAACACGATGGGGATCTCCGCGATGCGAAACCCCTTGCGCCAGGCGCGCACGCTCATCTCGATCTGGAAGGCATACCCGTTTGACTCAACGTGTGACAGATCAATGGCTTCGAGCACCTGGCGTCGAAAGCACTTGAAGCCCCCCGTCAGGTCCCAGATGCGCAGGCCGGTCACCCAGCGGGCGTAGACGTTCGCGAAGTACGACAGCAGCAGCCGGCTCATCGGCCAGTTCACAATGGTCACCCGGCCGTCGAGGTAGCGGGAGCCGAGCACCAAGTCCGCCCCCGCCGCGGCGCTGAGAAACTCCTTGAGGTGCACCGGGTCGTGCGAGAAGTCCGCGTCCATCTCGAAGACGTAGTCGTAGCCGTGCTCGATGGCCCAGCGGAACCCCGCCAGGTACGCCTTGCCCAGTCCCTGCTTCGCCTCGCGGTGCAGCACGTGGACGCGGGGGTCGGCTCCCGCGAGCCCGTCGGCCAGGCGACCGGTGCCGTCCGGGGAGTTGTCGTCGATGACCAGCACCTCCAGGCGCTCGTCCTGGGCGAGCACCTGGGGCACGAGCTTCGGGAGGTTCACCGCTTCGTTGTAGGTCGGGATCAGGACCAGGGCCCGTTCAGGCACGCCGCCTCCGCGCGCGCACCGGGGGCACGATGAAGCCGGCGGCCACGGCCAGGAGCGCCACCAGGCTCACCGCCTTCCCGCGGGCGTAGGTCGCCGACCGGTACGTCAACTCGACCCGGCGGGCCCCGGCGGGTACGGGAACCGTGATGAGGCTGTGGTCGCCCCGCAGGACCTGACCGGACGCACCGTCTACCGTGGCGCGCCAGTCGACGTACCAGTTCTCCGACACGAGGAGGTAGCTGTCCGCCGGGGGTACCGGATCGAGCTCGATCGTCATCGCGCCCGCGCGCCAGGCCGTCACTCGGGCGCGCGCGGGACTGGGTGGCGGCCAGGCGGTCAAGGGCGCCGCCGTGATCGGTGCGTCCTGGGGTACGAGCACCACGCGATCGAAGCCGGGGAGCCGCGGATCCGCGAGGGTCGGCGGTATCGCCTCCGCGTCGGCCTTGGCCGCGGCCGGCACCACGCGGGCGTACGACGGCGCCGTGTCGGCCTCGTACAGGTGGGCGCGACCGCCCGCGCCGGTCTCGACCGGCCCCAGAACGTGGTGGTAGCCGGGGATCGCGAGGGTGTCCGGGGTGACGACGAATCTCACCCCGAGCAGGTCCCAGAGCCGGGTGGACCCCAGCAGGTAGCGCCACTCGTTCTTGCCGCCGAGCAGTTCATCATAGTAGCGGAGCTCGAAGCCGAAATAGCCCAGTACCTGTGGGACGTCGTGACCCTGCAGCACGTTCAGCGGGTAGGCGCTCGCGCCCATCACGGCGCTGAGGTCGAGCACCCGGAACGGCGGGGGCGTCTCCCGCACCCGTGTCACGAGCGGGTCCTCGCGGTACAGGCCGGCGCGTGCCGGGGGCTGGAAGTCCCAGAACTGCCGGCCGTCCCGCCACAGATCGGCGCCGAGCACGATCGGCAGGGCCAGGGTGAACGCCACGGCAGGGACGCGGCCGCCGAGCCGACCGAGGGACAGCAGGGCCACGATGGCGAGCGCGAGGCCGCTGACCAGGCCGCTGAGTCGGATGGCGCCAGCGAGGGCCCGCGCCGCGCTGATCTTCTCGGGCGGGGCCAGCGCCACAGCCATGCTCCCGAACGCCCCGGTGAGCGCCAGCAGGGCGACGGCGCCCGCCACCGCCAGCCAGGCTTTCACGTGGGCCTTCCCTTCGCCTCGCTCGAGGCGGGCGGTGCCCAGCGCGGCGAGCACCGCCGTGAGGAACGCGACCACGAAGAACGCCATCCCCGGCGCGCGCGTCTTCTTCACGAGCGGCATGACGGTCCACCACACCCGATAGAACGGCGTGCTGCCGCCCAGGCTGATGAGCAGGAACAGGAGGCCGATCCCGCCGAGCCACCAGACGAGCCGGCGCCGCCGGTCCCCCGCCCCGAGCACCGCGAGGGCGAGGGCCGGCAGGCCCAGGTATTCGGAGTGCAGCTTCAAGGGGTTGGTGCCCCAGTACCGCTCCGTCTCCCCGCTGAACCCGCCGATGAGGAACTCGGGTACGTGATCCCACGGGATGGCATACGATGCCGACTCCGCGAACCCGCGCATGCCTTCGGCCCGCGGCGAGTGCGGCAGGTACTCCATGAACGGGAGGAGCTGCGGCGCGGCGATTCCGAAGCCGACCGCCACCGCTGCCAGGGCGAGCGCCAGCTGGATCAGCCGCTGCGACGCGGGCTGCGGGTCGGGCTCGCCCACGGCGCAGTACAGCGCGAACAGCCCCGACGCGACCAGCAGGTAGTATGTCATCTGGACGTGCGGGCTGAGCAGTGAGCATCCCACGACGAGGCCGAGGAGGGCGTACCCCCACGCCCGGCGCTCGCGCACGCCGACGTGGACCGCGAGGAACGCCAACGGGAGCAGCGTCGAGACGAACAGCTTGCCGTCGTGCCCGGGGTTGGGGAGCGAGATGATGATGCCCGAGAGCTGGTAGGCCACTCCACCCACCACCGCTCCGAGCCAGGTGATCCCGAGCCGGCGCAGGAACAGGTAGGTGAACACGCCCGCGAGCATGGTGTGCAGCACGAACGAGAGGCTGAGGACGACGTCGGCGGGCAGGACCAGGCGCAGGAACGACGTGGGATAGAACACATCGCCGTGCCCGGTCGTGGCCACGTACGGGAGCCCGCCGAAGATCATCGGGTTCCACTGCGGGACCGCCCCCGTCGCGCGCCACTGCTCGGCCGCCCAGGAGCGGACGGCGTACCCGCCCGCGTACTGGTCGCTCCACGAGCCCGCGAGCCACTGCCCCTGGAGGAGCGGCAGCGCGAGGACGGCGACGAACACGACCAGGAAACCGACGGCAGCCAGGGTGGGCCGCTTAGGTTCGTACACTCACGTCCTCCTTGCGCGTGCGCGAGACCAGCATCACGCCGAGCGGGGCGATGACCTCGGTCAGCGTCAGCAGGATGCGCGAGGCCACGCTCAGCGCCACGGCCCCACCGTTGCCGAGAGCCGGCGCGAGGAGCCCGATGAGCACCACTTCGCGCACCCCCAGCCCCCCCGGCGCAAAGAGCGCCAGCAGGCCGAGAATGTACCCCAGCGGGAAGACGCCCGCCGCCGTCGCCACGGAGAGGGTGTCAGGCAGGCCCAGCCCGCGAGCCAGCAGCCAGAAGGCGACCCCGTGCGCCGCCCAGGCGAGCACGCCAAGCACGGCGCTCTGGGCCACGGCGGCGACCGGTAACGGCTGGAACGGCGCGGCGCTGCCGACGAGCCGCGCGATACGGTGGGCGGCCCACTCCCACGCCAGCAGCGCGATGGTCGCGACCGCGACGAGCGCGGCCGCACCGAGCCGGAGCGGTGACGCCGCCGCGGGGGTGGCGGCGGCGACGAGCGCCACCGCCGTGCCGATCGCCACGGCCTGGATCGCGACCGCCGACGCCCCGGCCGCCCAGGGCGCGACCCCGGCGCGTTGCGCGAGGACCATCAGCCCGGCCACGCTCCAGACCTTGCCGGGGATGTAGCGGCCGAGATTGGCGACGAGCCAGACCTGCATCGCCCGGCCATAGGGGAGGCGCTGGTCCCAGCCCGCGAGGATCCGGCGCCAGGCTTCCACGCTGATGGCGTAGCTCAGGAAGACGGTGAGCGCGGACAGGACGATCCATCCGGGGCGCAGCGAGAGCGACACCTCGAGCGACCGGAACTCGCTCCAGTTCCGCACGATCGCGGCCCACACCATCCAGGCCACGACGCCCCCGACGGCGAGCTGGAGGGCCCACCAGGACCACCTATGCGCGCGCCGCACGCGCCTGCCCTGCGACGACCCGCCGGTACAGCGTCTCGAAGCACTCCGCCACCCCGGCGGGCTCGAGCCGCCGCCGCAGGGCGGCCCCGGCCGCCGCCGCCAGCTGCCGCGCGTCGGGGTCGCTCGCGAGCTCCCCGACCGCTCGGGCGATCGCCTGGGGATCGGGGGTCACGAGGCGTCCGGGCCCGCTCTCCGGGACGATGTCGACGACGCCGCCCCCGTCCCGGGCGGCGACGACGGGTACGCCGCAGAGGAGCGCTTCCGCCGCCACGAGGCCGAACCCCTCCCCCAGCGCGGGGAAGGCGAACACGTCGGCGTCGCCGATGGCCTCGGGGATGGCGGGTGGAGGGACCTCGCCGGCGAAGCGCACCTGCCCGGCGATGCCCAGCTCCGCGGCGCGGCGCTCGAGCCGCGATCGCTCGGGGCCGTCGCCGACGATCGTCAGCGGCAGGGTCCGTCCGGCCGTCCGCAGGAGGGCGAGCGCCTCGAGCAGCAGATCGATGCGCTTGCGCGGGACCAGCCGGCCGACCGTGACCACGCCGCCGCCGCCCCGACTGGTGCGCGCGAACCGGTCGGCATCGATCGGCATCGGCTGGGCGACGATCTGCCGGCGCTCGAGCCCGGCCGCGCGCGCCGCGCGATCGGCCAGGTCCGCGGAGACCGCGGTCACCGCCCGGGCACCGTGGAGCACGGGTCGCGCGATCCTGCGCGCCAGCGCCGACTGTTCGAGCAGCACCACGTCCATGCCGTGGAGCGTCAGGATGTAGGGGCGGCGGGCGAGCCACGCGCTGACGCCACCCGGGACCCACCAGTTGGCGTGCACGAGGTCGAGTCGCCGCTCGTCCCACAGCCGCCTGATGACGCGTGCCTGGCGCCACATCAGCGAGGCACCCCAGACCAGACCGGCGGGCGAGCGTGCCGTCGCGACCGCGGTGCCCCGGTAGGCCAGCGTCTCACGACGCGCGGGAGCGTAGCGGACGCGCGTGACGGGCACCCCGTGGCGGACCTCCGTCCCTCCCCTGCCCTCATCCGCCGGCGCGACGACGTGCATGCCGTGCCCCCGTGCCGTCAGCTCGATCATCAGACGCTCGAGGAACGCGCCGGCGACGTCGCCGTCGTACCGGGGATAGGCGTGTGTCAGGACGCCGACGTTCACGGTCCGGAGGGGTGGCGGGGTGCGCGCGGCACCCTAGGCCGGCACGAGGGTGGGGATGCGACACGCCGGCACGAATTGCAGCGGCGTGCGGGCCTCGTGACAGGCGCCCAGCAGCGCCTCGATATTCGGCCGGACGCTCTCGAGGCGGTACAACGCGCTGCGGTTGGGCACCAGCTCGTCAGCGTGGAAGTGGGTCTCGAACACCAGCGGTGCCGTGTCGGGGCGACGCAGGACCCGGCGCAGGTGCGCCACGAGCGGCGCGAAGAGCGCGGGGCGGGCCGTGACGTTGATGCAGTACGTGGGTCGGCGCACGGCGTCCCACAGCTGCGCGACGTGGCCCGTCTTGCGGGCGAGCTGGGCGCTGGCGACGAGCCCCCACACGCGGGACGGGGAGACGAAGCACGGGACCTCGAGCAGCCGGCGTGGGCGCTCGCCGCCCCGGGCCGGACGGCGGTAGTCGACCGGCGACGGCCAGTACGGCGTCGGGGGCGTCGGATGCCAGTCGAAGAGGTTCTCTCCCCGGGTCGGTGCCCTGTCGGTGAGCGTGCGCAGGCCGGGAATGGCCGACAGGTCCACCTCGATGCCCAGGGCCTCGAGCACCTCGTAGGTGCGGTTGTTGTGGTACGACCAGCCCATGCGGACGCTGCGCAGCGGGCCCGGCAGGACCGCGGCGAAATCGCGATGGGCGGCGCGCAGCATGTCGAGCTGCCAGGGGACGTCCTCGATCTCCTGGAACCATTGGCCCGTCCGCTCGTCCAGTCGCCAGAAATGGGGATGCCACCCCAGCTCATCCCCGCTCTCCTGCAGCGACCGCAGCAGGGACGGATGGGATCGCACGAACCACCCGTACTCGCCCTGCAGGTGACGGATCTGCTCGTCGGCGCGCAGGAACCAGGTGAACACCGGCTCCCGTCCGCCGGCGTCCGTCACCCCGCGCAGCGCCTGCTTCACGGCGGGGATACCGGCGGTCACGCCGCGCCACGTGAGGCCCCCGGGACGGACGCCGTCGAGCAGCCGGTCGCGGTCGGGATCGACGTCACAGCTGATGACTACGTAGACCGTGCGCACCGGACTCCCGGAACCCTGCCGCCTCGCACGATCACCACAGGTTGTCGAGATCCGAATCGAAGAAGTCGACCCGGACCCGGCCTTCGACGCCGGCCGCCAGCACCACCGGGTACGGACGGGTGACGTACATCCCGGTGGCCCGGAATTCCGGCGCCTCCGCGGCAGCGCTCAGGCCGACGATGCCATACGTGCCGCGCGCCTCGCTGGTCGCGAAGCGCATCGCCGCGGCGAGCATGTCGAGGCGCGCGGTCCGGGACCCCACGAAATCGCAGATCTTCACCACATCCAGATCCCGCACGCGATGCCGGGCGCGGCGATAGACGATGTACCCGTCGACGGCCCCCGCGGCGTCGCGATGCAGGAAGGTGACGTAGCGGCGGTTCGGCTGGGCCAGCTTGTAATTGAGGAACTCCGCGTCGCGTTTCCCGTACAGCCCGTACTGCTGCCGCATGAGGCCGTCCCAGATGGAGTCCCAATCCGGGTTGAAGCGGCTGATGGGCTCGAGCGTGCCGAAACGCACCTGCGTGCGCGGGCGCAGCAGGGCATTCCCCAGGGTCAGGAGCGGCGCCAGCGCCGTGGGCTTGCGCCAGTACGCCAGCGCCTTGCCGGGCTCGAAGAACCGGGCGTAGTAGCTGCTGTCGTCCCGCCTGATCTGATGGCCGCGCCGCAGGTACGCCGGCTCGATGGCCGGCACGACCCCGACGGCCGCGTAGCGCACGCCGGGGGCGTCCTCGCAGGCTTTCAGTAATCCCCGTCCGGCGGCCTTGCGGGTGGCATCGTCGGACATGTCGAGCACCAGCGTGATCCCCCACCCCAGCGTCACCGGCGGGCGGCCGTCGGCATGGCGGAACTCGTGCCCGATCTGCGCGATGTGCCCGACGACCTTCCCATCCGCCAG
>DASPFU010000145.1:0-10048 GCA_035620935.1 Gemmatimonadales bacterium | reverse complement strand
CCTGTGGGGGAACTGAGGCCCCGATGACGACCGCGACGACTCCGCGTTACGACACGGCCGCCGCGCTGGCGCCCGATGCCCGCGCCGCCTTGCGCCAGCTGCTGCTCGCGTGCGCCGACACCAAGCTGCTGCTCGGCTACCACTACGGGGAGTGGACCTTCGGCACGCCGGCGCTCGAGGCCGCGGTGGCCAACTGCTCGATCGCGCAATCGGAGCTGGGCCACGTCCGGCTGCTGCACGGTATCCTCAAGACCAACTGGGACGAGGATCCCGACCGGCTCGTCGAGACCCGAGCCGCCAGCGCGTTCGCGAGCGTCCGCTACCTCGACGCCGACCTCCCGGATTGGCCGGCGGTGGTGGCGATGAACTTCGTCGTGGACCTGGCCGTGACGCGCGTCATCCATGCGATGCGCGCGTCCGCGTTCACGCCCCTGCGGTCGTGCGCCGAGAAGCTGCTCCAGGAGGAACGCTACCACATCCACCACGGGCAGGGCTGGTTCCGCGCGCTCGCGGGCGGCGACGCCGCGAGCCGGGAGGCGGTCGCCGCGGCGGTGGACCGCGCCGTCGCGGCGGTGGTCGAGTGGTTCGGCCCCGACGGCGCGCCGCAGGACGCGCTGCTCGTCGCCGCGGGGGTCAAGGCGGCGAGCGACGCCGACCTGCGGCGCGCGCTGCTCGCGGACGTGGCCCAGGCGGCCGCCCCGCACGACCTCACGATCCGCGCCCCCGCCCCGCCGGCGGCGGACACCTGGGATGCGGCGCGGCGGCGGGCCGGCCCGGGCGCGCCGAGCGACGAGGTCCTGTATCACCTGCGCGGCACCAAGAACGAGCTGTTCAAGCGCGCGTGACCGTCGCCCCCGCCAAGCCGTGCCCGTTCTGCGGGTCCACGGCGACGACCAAGGTGTCGGACTTCGCGACCTCGCTGATGGTCGCCTCGTACCGGTGCGGCCACTGCAATTCCTACTTCGAGGCGATAAAATGGGGGGACCGGACCGCGGCGCTGGACGTTCCGGCGTTCCTGGACGATCCCCGGCCCCCGACGGACTGACGGACCCTTTCACCGAACAACGGAGAGCGAGCGACCCATGACGGCTGTGGCGACGGAGAAGCGGCTGGTCGAGTACCGCGTCGAGGACGGGCTGGCGATCATCGAGCTGAGCGACCCGCCGGCGAACACGTACACCTACGAGATGATGCGGCAGCTCGACGCCGCGATCCTGGACGCGCGGATGGACGACAGCGTCCACGTGATCGTTCTGCGGGGCAACGGGGACAAGTTCTTCTGCGCCGGCGCGAACATCAGCATGCTCAACTCGGTCACGCCGCGCTTCAAGTACTTCTTCTGCCTGCACGCCAACGAGACCCTCAACCGGCTCGAGCAGACCCCGAAGATCGTGATCGCCGCGCTGAACGGGCACTGCGTGGGCGGCGGGCTCGAGATCGCGATGGCGGCGGACCTGCGCGTCGCGTGCAAGGACGCTGGTAAGATCGGCCTGCCCGAGATCAACCTCGGCGTGCTCCCCGGGACGGGCGGCACCCAGCGGCTGGCGCGGCTGGTGGGCAAGACCAAGGCGATCGAGCTGATGATCACCGGCCGGACGTTCGCGTTCGAGGAGGCGAAGGACCTGGGGATGGTGAATGAGATCTTCCCCCGGGAGACCTTCTGGCGGGATGCGCTCGCGTACGCCCGGCAGTTCATGCCGCCCGGCAAGGCCGCGAAGGCGGCCGGGATGATCAAGCGCGCGGTGCAGTCGGGCGCGGAGGTGCCGTTCGAGAGCGCCCTCGCGATCGAGCGTGAGCTGCAGCAGCAGCTGTTCCAGAGCGAGGACGCCAAGGAGGGCCTCGCGGCCTACGTGGAGAAGCGCAAGGCGAACTTCAAGGGTCGCTGAGCGGGCCGTGCGCACCGACCTGTTCATCGCCAATGAGTGGCGGCCGGCGCAGTCCGGCCGCCGCTTTGCCGTCGAGAACCCCGCCACCGAGGAGATCCTCGCCGAGGTCGCGGAGGGCGACGCGGCCGACGTGGACGCCGCCGTCCGCGCGGCCCGGACGTGCTTCGAGTCCGATGCGTGGCGCGGTCTCTCCGGACGGCGACGCGGCCGCATCCTCGCGCGCGCGGCCGACCTGCTGGAAGCGCGCCTCGACGAGTTCGCGCGCCTCGAGACGGCGCACAACGGCAAGACCCTCTTCGAATCGAAGATCGAGGTGGGGATGACGGTGCAGACCCTGCGGTATTTCGCAGGATGGGCCGACAAGATCACCGGCGCCACGCTGCCCGCCGACGGGCCCTTCTTCATCTACACCCTGCGGGAACCGGTCGGGGTGATCGGCGCCATCGTGCCGTGGAACTTCCCGCTCAACATCGCGAGCTGGAAGTTCGCACCCGCCCTCGCCGCGGGCTGCACCGTCGTGCTCAAGCCGGCCTCCGAGACCCCGCTCACCGCCCTGCTCTTCGGCGAGATCGCGCTCGAGGCGGGCCTGCCGGCCGGCGCATTCAACGTCGTGGCGGGCGGCGGCTCCACGGCGGGCGCAGCACTGGTGCGGCACCCCGACGTCGACAAGATCTCGTTCACCGGCTCGACCGAGGTGGGCCGCGGCGTCATGCGCGCGGCGGCGGACACCAACAAGCGCATCACCCTCGAGCTCGGCGGCAAGAGCCCCAACATCGTGTTCGCGGACGCGGACCTGAAGGCCGCCGCCCGCGGCGTCCAGACCGGGATCTTCTACGGCAAGGGCGAGGTTTGCGCCGCGGGGTCCCGCCTGCTCGTGGAGCGGGCCGTCCACGACCCCCTCGTGGAGCTGCTCGCCGAGGGCGCGCGCAAGCTGACCCCGGGCGACCCGCTCGACAAGAACACGCGGCTCGGCGCCCTGGTGTCGAAGCGGCAGCAGGCGAACGTCCTCGGTTACATCGAACGCGCCCGGGCGGAGGGCGCCACGCTCGTCGCCGGGGGCAACGCGGTCCAGCCCGGCGGCCGGGGGCATTTCGTCGAGGCCACCGTGTTCGACGGCGTCACGCCCGAGATGACGATCGCGCGCGAGGAGATCTTCGGGCCGGTCCTGGCGGTCCTCTCGTTCGACGACGTGGAGCACGGCCTGCGGCTCGCGAACGAGACGATCTACGGCCTCGCCGCCGGCATCTGGACCCGGGACATCGCCAAGGCGCACCGCGCGGCGCGGGCGGTGCGCGCCGGCACCGTGTGGATCAACACCTACAACTTCTACGACCCCGGCGCCCCGTTCGGCGGCTTCAAGGCTTCGGGGTTCGGTCGCGATCTGGGAACGGACGCGCTCGACGGCTATCTCGAAACCAAGACGGTGTGGGTCGGGCTGGGATGACGGACGCCTTGATCGGAGCCGCCCTGCGCACGCCGGTGGGCAAGCACGGCGGGGCGCTCGCGGGCGTGCGGCCCGACGACCTCGCGGCCGTTCCCATCAAGGCGGTGGTCGAGCGCACCGGGCTCGATCCGGCCGCGATCGACGACGTGATCCTCGGCTGCGCCAACGGCGCGGGCGAGGACAACCGCAACGTGGCGCGCATGGCCGCCCTGCTCGCCGGGCTGCCCGTGGAGGTGCCCGGCCAGACGATCAATCGCCTCTGCGGCTCGGGCCTGCAGGCGGTCGCGAGCGCGGCGCAGGCCATCAAGGCCGGCGAAGGGGTGACGTTCGTGGCGGGCGGGGTCGAGTCGATGACGCGGGCACCGTACGTGATGCTCAAGGCGGCGGTGCCGTGGAGCCGACGCGCCCCCGAGATCGCCGACTCCACCGTCGGGTGGCGCTTCACCAATCCCCGCTTCCGCAAGGAGTGGACGATCTCCCTGGGTGAGACGGCGGAGGTGGTGGCGCGGCAGTACGGCATCTCCCGCGCGGACCAGGACGCGTTCGCGCTCGAGAGCCAGCACCGCGCCGCGCGCGCCCTCGCCGAGGGCGCGTTCGCTGCGGAGATCGTCCCGGTCCCCCTCCCCGACGGCGGGGCGTTCGGCCGCGACGAGTACCCCCGCCCCGACGCCGCACTCGCGGCGCTCGCCGCCCTGCGGCCCGCGTTCCGCGCGGACGGTTCGGTGACGGCCGGTAACGCGAGCGGCATCAACGACGGCGCCGCCGCACTGCTCGTGGCCGCCGCGCCCCCGGGTGAGTCGCTGGCACGGGTCGTCACCACCGCCGTCGCCGGCGTGGACCCGTCATGCATGGGCCTCGGCCCGATCCCGGCCACCCGCAAGGCCCTGGCTCGCGCCCGGCTGACGATCGACCAGATCGACCTGATCGAGCTGAACGAGGCCTTCGCGGCCCAGGCGATCGCCTGCATCCGCGAGCTGCACCTCGACCCGTCGCGGGTCAACGTGACCGGCGGCGCGATCGCCCTGGGCCATCCGCTCGGCTGCTCGGGAGCCAGAATCCTCGCGACCCTGGTGCACGGCCTGCGGCGTACCGGCGGGCGGTTCGGGCTCGCCACGATGTGCATCGGCGTGGGCCAGGGAATCGCGATGATCGTGGAACGGGTGTGACCACGCCCGCCGTGGTACTCGTGGAGCGGGCGGACGGCATCGCCACGGTCACGCTCAACCGGCCCGATCGGCTCAACGCCCTCGACACCGCCCTGTGCGATGCACTGATCGCCGGATTGCGGCAGGTCGTCGGCGATCCCGCGGTCCGGGTCGTGATCGTGACCGGCGCGGGGCGCGCGTTCTGCGCCGGCGCCGATCTGAGCGTCCTGGACCGCGACGGCGAAGCCCTGGTGGCGGCCGGCAAGCAGGTGGCGCTGCTCCTCCGTGACGCGCGCCAGCCCGTCATCGCGGCGGTCAACGGCCCCGCGGCGGGCGGCGGCGCGAACCTGGCGCTGGCCTGCGACTACCGCATCGCCAGTGGGGACGCGACGATCGGCCAGGTGTTCCCCCGGCTGGGGCTGGGGCCCGATTGGGGCGGCAGCTACTTCCTGCCGCGCCTGGTGCGCCCCTCGGTCGCGCTGGAGATCGTGTGGAGCGCACGGATGGTGCCCGCCGCCGAGGCCCTGGCGCTCGGACTGTACGACCGCGTGGTGCCCGGCGAGCGGCTGGTCGCCGACGCCCGTGCCCTCGCCGCGGCCTGGGCACAGCACCCCGCGCTGGCGCTGCACCGCGTCAAGCAGGGCATCTACGCCAGCGGCGGTTGCTCGCTCGACGAGATGCTCGACTGGGAGATCACCACCCAGCGCGAACTGTTCGCCACGCCGGACGCACGCCAGCGACTCGCTGAGCAGGCCGCCCGGCGTCGGGGATGACCCCGCCTCCCGCTCGCCACCGCCCCCTCGTCATCGCGCATCGGGGCGCGTCGGCCACCGAGGTCGAGAACTCCCTCGCGGCGTTCGGTGCGGCCCGCGCCCTCGGCGCCGACGCCGTGGAGCTCGACGTCCACGCCACCGCCGACGGCGCGCTGTTCGTGCATCACGATGAGACCCTCGACGGCACGCACCACATCGCCCACAGCACCGCCGACCGCGTGCGGGCGGTGCGACTGGCGAATGGGGAGCCGGTGCCCACGCTCGCCGAGGCACTCGACGCGTGCGGGCCGCTGCGCGTGTTCGTCGAAGTCAAGGGCCTGGCTCCGGGGGCGGACGAGCGGCTGCTCGCGACGCTGGATGCCGGTCCCAACCCGCGCGGCTATGCGGTCCACAGCTTCGACCACCGCATCGTGCGCCGCCTGGCGGAGCGCCGGCCGTCCCTCCCCTGCGGCGTGCTGAACGTGTCGTATCTGGTGAAACCGCTCGCCGTCCTCGCCGATGCCCACGCCACGGCGCTCTGGCAGGAGCAACGCCTGGTCGATGGCGACCTGGTCACGGCGGTGCACGGCGCCGGCGGGGTCGTCTATGCGTGGACCGTCGACGCGCCCGAGCGGATGCGCCGACTCCTGGCGCTGGGCGTGGACGGGTTGTGCTCGAACCACCCGGATATCGCCCGCCGCATCGTGGAGGAAGCCGTCGCGTGACCGCCCCTGCTCCCGTCCGGTCCACCGCCCCCCCGCTCCGCGTCACCGTCGTCGGCGCGGGGACCATGGGCCACGGCATCGCGTACGTGGCGGCCCTGGCCGGCTGCCCGGTCACGCTCACCGACGACCAGCCCGCGGCCATCGAGGACGCGATCCAGCGCATCGAAACGCTGCTGGCGGACGGACTGAAGCGGGGCAAGCTCACCGAGCACGATCGCGCCGCGGTGCACGCGCGCCTGCGCACCGAGCGGGAAGTCCCCGCGGCGGTCCGGGGCGCCGACGTGGTGATCGAGGCCGTGGTCGAGCAGGTGCTCGTCAAACAGCGGGTGTTCGCCGAGATCGAGCGACACGCCCCGCCCGACGCGCTGCTCGCCACCAACACGTCGTCGTTGTCCATCGGACAGATCGCCGCCGCGCTGCGCGCGCCGGCACGTCTCGTGGGAATGCACTTCTTCAACCCGGTGCACGTGATGCGACTGGTCGAGGTCGTGCGCCACAGCCGCACCGCCCCCGCCGTCGTGGAGCGGGCGGCAGCCCTGGCCCGGCGTTTCGGCAAGGAGCCGATCGTGGTGCAGGACTCGCCGGGATTCGCCTCGAGCCGCCTCGGCGTGGTGCTCGGACTCGAGGCGATGCGGATGGTCGAGCAGGGCGTCGCCAGTCCTGCGGACATCGACCGGGCGATGGAGCTCGGGTACAACCACCCGATGGGACCGCTCAGGCTGACGGATCTCGTGGGGCTCGACGTGCGGCTCGCGATCGCCGAGTACCTGTACGCCGCGCTGGGGATGCCGCACTACGAGCCCCCGCGCATCCTCCGCGACAAGGTGGCGGCGGGCGAGTTGGGGAAGAAAAGCGGGCGCGGGTTCTATACCTGGGACGGGTAGGCGGCCATGCAGCCGCACGCTCACGGCATCGCCCCGTCCGCGCGCCGGATCAACAGGCCCGATGTCGAGACCCGGATGAGGAAGGTGGTGGGGCGGGTGACGGTGATGAACGTCGCCGAGCCGTACTCCGCGTCTACCAGCGGCCGCAGCAGGGAGAAGCGACGGCGCAGGTGGAACAGGTCCACCGGCTTGGGCTGCCCCAGCGAGTGGACGGTCCGCTCGCCCGTCCGCTCGCTGGCGAGGTCGGCGTAGCGTCCGGCCACCCGGTCGAGCTCGTAATCGGTGTGCAGCCCCAGCAGGTTGCCGAGCGGCTTCCACTTCAACACGCGCGCATCGACGTACAGCTCGTCGCCCGCCAGGCGATACACCTGCTCCCGTCCGTCGGGGAACCGGAAGCGCGCCGCGAACCGGCGCGGGGCGTTGGGCGCGACGGTGACCACCGCCGCCGTCACTTCGCGCGTGAAGGCACGGTACCCGCGCGTGCCGACGCTGACCGTGGCGGCGAGCGCGGCGAGGGACAGCAGCAGGGCGCCGAGCAGGAGGCTCCCCGAGCCGCCGACGACCCGCCGGTGCCGCAGCGCGCGACCCCCGATCCACACGAATCCCAGCGCCGCCAGCGCGGCGAGCGTGGCGACCAGCGTGACCGCACTCATGACGACCTCCTCCGGTTCGCGTCCGGTGTGGCCCAAACATGCCACCGCGCCCTCGCGTTGATTAGCCCCCGCTCCGCCGCTAACTTCCGCGCGCCATGCACCAGCCGCTCCCCTACCGGGTCACGGATGTCCACGTCCACATCCAGCCGTGGCGCGACATGAAGCCCGCCGTCCAGGCGGCGATGCGCCGCGGCAAGGAAGCCCACTGGGATTTCCTGCTCTCGATGATGGACGACCCCAAGGTCCTGCTCGACATCATGGACCGCTCCGGCGTGTGGCGCGCGGGCCTGGTGAACTACGTCAGTCCCGACGTGATGGGCTTCACCGACACGACGAACACCTTCGTGACGCGCTACGCCGAGGCCGCCCCCGACCGCCTGCTGCCCTACGGTGGCATCCACCCGCGCTACGCGACCGACCCGGCGGGCGACGTCGACCGACTGGTGGGCATGGGGATCCGGCTGCTCAAGATCCACCCGCCGCACATGACCTTCCCCGCCAATGCCTACACCGAGGGGCTCGCGGCGCTGGGCGCCGTGTACCGTCGCTGCGAGGCACGGGGCCTCCCGGTGATGATCCACACCGGGACCAGCATCTTCCCCGGGGCCCGCTCGAAGTACGGCAACCCCCTCGAGATCGACGACGTCGCGATCGACTTCCCCGACCTTCGCATCGTGATGGCGCACGGCGGCCGCCCGTTCTGGATGGAAGAGGCCTTCTTCGTCCTGCGGCGGCATCCCAACGTGTGGCTCGACGTGTCGGGAATTCCGCCGCTCAAGCTGCTGGAGTACTTTCCCCGCTTCGGGGAGATCGGCGCCAAGGTCCTGTGGGGCACCGACTGGCCGAGCCCCGGCGTGAAGGATCTGCGATTGAACATCGACCAGTTCCTGACCCTGCCGCTGGCCGACGACCTGCGGCGGGCCGTGCTCGAGACGAACCCGCTCGCGTTCTTCCCGGCCCGCTGATCCGGACCGGTGCATCGCCGGGCGGCGTCGCCGCCCCCCAACGAGGAGGATCGCCGGAGTGACTCATCGCATCCTGGCCATCGTCGCGCTCGCCGCGACGGTGGCGTCCCGCAGCGCCGCGGCCCAGGCGGGCGCGGTGCGCTACGAGGAGTTCACGCTGCCCAACGGGCTGCGCGTGATCACCTCGGAGGATCACTCGACGCCCATCGTTTCGGTGGACGTGTGGTACAACACCGGCTCGCGCAACGAGCGGATCGGGCGTTCCGGATTCGCGCATCTCTTCGAGCACATGATGTTCCAGGGATCCGCGAACGTGAAGAAGGCCGAGCATTTCCAGCTGATCCAGCGCGCCGGCGGATCGATGAACGGCTCGACCTCCGAAGACCGCACCAACTACTACGAGACGGTGCCTTCCAACCGCCTCAACCTCGCGCTGTGGCTCGAGGCGGACCGGATGCGGTCCCTTGCGATCACCCAGGAGAATTTCGAGAACCAGCGCGAGACCGTGAAGGAAGAGCGGCGGCTCGGCGTGGACAACCGGCCGTACGGGGCGGCGTTCACCGACGGCCTCACGCTGCCGTTCGACAGCACGTCCTGTTTCGCCTACGCCCATACGGTCATCGGCTCGATGGACGACCTCAACGCGGCCAAGCTCGAGGACGTCCAGGCCTTTTTCGACCTGTACTACGCGCCCAACAACGCCACCCTCGTCGTGGTCGGCGACTTCGACCCGGCCGAGCTGCGCCGCCTGGTCACCGAGTATTTCGCCGCTATCCCGCGCCGCGATACGCCCCCGCCGGTGACGTGCGAGGCCCCCATCGGGCCCGGGGCCGTGCGCCGCGAGGTGCCCGACGCGCAGGCCAATCTCGACGCCGTGCTGCGCTTCTATCGCATCCCCGAGCACCGCCACACCGACACCCCCGCCCTCGAGCTGCTGGGCATGATCCTCGGCCAGGGGGAGAGCTCGCGCCTCAACGTCGCGGTGGTCCGCCGCGCCCAGGCGGCACTGGCCTCGGGCGCCCTGCTCAATCCCAGCGGACCGCGGCGCGGCCCGGGGGTCGCCCTGCTCTTCGGCATCGTCAATCAGGGCGTCAGCCCGGACCGGCTCGATTCGCTGCTCACGGCCGAGGTCGACAGCGTCCGCGAACGCGGGGTCACGGCCGAAGAGCTGACCAAGGCGAAGAACACCATCCGGACCGCGTTCGTGAGCAACCGTGAGTCGACGTTCAGCCGGGCGGAGGAGATCCACCATTATCTCATGTTCCATGACTCCCTCGCCGAGATCAACACGGACCTCGACAAGTTCCTCGCCGTCACCCCGGAGGACATCCGGCGTGTGGCGCGCACGTATCTCGATCCGGCCAACGTGGTGACGGTCGTGGTCCGGCCGGCCCCGGCCGGACAGGGCACTGGAGGTGGGCGATGACGGCGGTACCACGACACCCTGCGGTGATGGGAACGGTCCTGGTCTGCGCGGCGCTGACCGCCGCGCCGGCCGTCGGGCTGGCGGCGCAGGACACCGTCCCGATGCGGCCCCCGGCGCCGACCCCGCTGCGCCCGGTCCAGTTCCCGCCGTTCCAGGAGGCCCGGCTGT
>DASPFU010000144.1:0-4324 GCA_035620935.1 Gemmatimonadales bacterium | reverse complement strand
CGGCTCACACCGCGGTCGCGCGCGGCGGCGAGCAGCGCGAGCAGCGCGAGCCGCCGGCGCTGGGTGAGGACGCCCGTGACGGGCACGTCTTCGACGGCGAGGGTCAATCCGCCCAGGGTGTTGACGCGCAGCATCGGTGGGTGCCTCCCCTCCCCCCCCTTAATTCGACGGCCTGCGGGCGGAGGCCGCAAGGGAGGCCCTCCATCCTCCGCCTATTCGCTCAACTCCCGCAACGTCTGTAGCGGCGTCCCCCGCAACACCTCGGCGCTCGTAGCCAAGCCGACCGCCACCGTGAGGGCGCACACCACCGTCCACACCGCCGCCAGGCCGAGCGCCGGCAGCCGGAAGTCGATCTCGAACACCCGCGTCACCAGCGCCCAACCGCCCACCCCGGCCAGCAGCACGCCGGTGAGCGCCGCGAAGCTGCCCCACGCCACGTACTCGGTGAGCAGGATGCCGCGCACCTGGGCGCCGCTCGCACCGAGGGTCTTCAAGAGCACTGCCTCGCGCAGGCGCTGCAGCCGTGACGCCCGCAGGGCGCCGATCAGGATCAGCAGGCCGCTCGCGACGCTGAACAGCGCCATGAACCGGATGGCGAGCGAGACCTTGGAGAGGATCCCGTCGAGGGTCCGCTGGACCTCGGTGAGGTCGAGCGCCGACACGTTGGGGTAGGCCCGCACCACGTCGCGCTGCAGCTCGGCTCGCAGGGTCGGGTCGTCCGCGCGGCCGAGCAGCACGATCGTCTGCGGCGCCTGCTCGAGCACCCCCGGCTCGAACACCACGAAGAAGTTCGGTTCGAAGCGCGCCCAGTCCACGGCGCGCAGGCTCGTGATCTCGGTCTCGATCAGTACGCCCTGCACGTTCCACGTGATGCGGTCACCCACGTCCACCCCCAGCTCGGTCGCCACGTCTTCCTCGACCGAGATTCGCGCGGGGGTGCCGGGGGCGCGGGGGCTGTCCCACCACGTCCCGGTGACCAGCCGCTCCGACGCGACGAGCGTGTCCCGGTAGGTGTTGCGGTACTCGCGGCGCAGTGCCCAGCGGCTGGGGCGCCGCGGCCCCGAATCCGCCGCGAGCGCGTCCAGTCCCCGGCCGTCGAGCGCCGCGATGCGCGCGGGCACGAGCGGCGTCACGTCCCGCGGGGTCACCCCGCGGCCGGCGAGCAGCGCGGCGACGCCGTCCTGCTGATCCTGCTGCACGTCGAACAGCACCAGGTTGGGCCGGTCGGGCCGCCGATCGAGTGCGAACTGATCCACCAGGTTGCGCTGGACCACGTACAGCGTGGCGATCAGGAACACGCCGAAGCCGATCACCAGCACGACGGCGACGGTCTGGTTCTGCGGACGGAACAGGTTCGCCACGCCCTGGCGCACGACGTAGCTCGCCCGCGCCGGGAACCACGCTCGCGTGGCGCGGATCAGCCCGGTCGCGGTGAGCCACAGCACGCCCGTGGTCACCACCACGGCACCGGCGAACGCGAGGCCCAAGCCCGGGCTGGGGGCCTGCCACACGGCGAGGAACGTGAGCGCGCCGAGCAGGGCGGCCAGCGCGCCGAGCCGGGCCGGGTCCCACCGCGGCAAGGGGGCGTCCACGTCGCGCCGCAGCGCGCGGAGCGGCGTCACGGCCCGCAGCTCGAGCAGCGGCGGCAGCGCGAACAGCGCGGCGGTCCCGGCGCCGATCGCGAGACCGGCCAGGATGGTGGGCCAGCTCACCCGGACGGTGACCTCGAGCGGCAGGAAGTCCCGCACCACGGCGGGCAGTACCGTCTGGACGGCGATGCCGAGCAGCACCCCCACCACCGCGCCGGCGAGCCCGAGGGCGATCGCCTGGATGAGGTGGATCGCGAGCACGGTCCGGGACGGCGCGCCGAGGCAGCGCAGCACCGCGGCGGCGTCGAGCCGGTCGCGCACGAACACCCGCACCGCGCTGCCGACGCCGAGCCCGCCCAGGAGCAGCGCCACGAGGCCGACCAGCCCCAGGAAGCGGGCGAGGCGCCCGAGGGCGTCGGTGAGGTCCTCCTCCTGCTCGGAGACCGTGTCGGTGCCGATACGGTGGCGCTGGAACAGCGCGTTGTGTCTATTGAGGAAGGACTGCAGCTCCGCGTCGTCGGGCACACGCAGGTAGGCGCGATACTGCGCCAGGGAGCCGAAGCGCAGCAGGTTGGTCTCGGCGAGGTAGCGCGCCGGGAGGAACACGCGCGGGCCGATCGCCGCGCGGATCCCCACGTCGCCGGGTGCCCCGGTCACGACGCCCGCGACCGCGAAACGCGCGTCGCCCACGGCCAGCGTGTCGCCGATCCGTGCGTCGAGCTGGATGAGCACGGCGGGGTCCACGAGCACGGCGCGTGCGTCGCCCAGCCGGTCCCACAGCCCGGCCGGCTCCGTCGTCACCGTTCCGTAGAAGGGGAACCCGGGCTCGACCGCGCGCACCTCGACGAGACGGGCGGCGCCGCTGCGCTCGGCCAACGCCATCGAGGCGAACGTCGTCACCCGCGCGATCGGCACGCCCGAGCGGGCCACGGAGTCGAGCACGGCGGTGATCGAGTCGGGGAAGGGGCTGCGCGCGCGCACCTCGAGGTCCGCGCCGAGCAGGGTGCGCGCCTGCGCGCGGACCGAGGCGGTGACGTTGGCCGAGAACGAGTTGATGGCCACGAGCGCGGCGACGCCGAGGCTCACGGCGCCGACGGTGAGCGCGAGGCGGCGGCTGCCGCGGGCCTCGCGCCAGGCCATCACGAGGGCGAACCGCGCGGTCACGCCGTGGCCGCCCGCTCGTCCGCGACCACCGCGCCGCCGGCCAGGCGCACGACGCGCCGCGCCCGCGCCGCGAGCGCCGGGTCATGGGTGACCAGCACCATCGTGGTACCGGCTTCGCGGTTCAGCTCGACCAGCAGGTCGATGATGGTGCGCCCGGTTTCGGCGTCGAGGCTGCCCGTCGGCTCGTCCGCGAAGAGGATGCGAGGCTCGCCGGCGAACGCCCGCGCGAGGCCGACGCGCTGCTGCTCGCCGCCCGACAGCTGGGCGGGATAGTGGTGCATCCGGTCGGCCAGCCCCACGTGCGCGAGCAATCGGCGGGCGCGCTCGCGCGCTCCCTGCGTGTCCCCACCCCGCAGCTCGATCGGCACCAGCACGTTCTCGAGCGCGGTGAGGGTCGGGAGCAGCTGGAACGTCTGGAAGACGAACCCGACCTTCTCGGCGCGCAGCCGGGCACGCTGGTCCTCGGTGAGGGCCCCGAGGTCCTGGCCGTCGAGCCGCACCGTCCCGCGGGTGGGCCGGTCGAGGCCGGCGAGCAGGCCGAGCAGCGTGGTCTTGCCGGAGCCCGACGGCCCCATCACCGCCACGAACTCCTGGGGGGCGACGGCGAGGTTAACTTGGCGCAGCACGGTGAGCGGCGTGCCGCCGCTCAGATAGGTCTGCTCGAGGTCACGGGCGTCGATCATCATGGGACGAATGATACCGGGTGTGGTGCTGTGTTGTCTGGCCCTCGCCTGCGGCGGTGAGCGGCGGCCGGCGACGAGCGCGCAGGCCCGCGACACGGCCGCGGCGGGCCCTGCCGCCGACTCGACACCGGTCGTCCTCTTCTTCGGCACCAGCCTCACCGCCGGTCTCGGTCTCGATCCCGACGAGGCGTATCCCGCGCTGATCCAGCGCAAGATCGACTCGGCCGGTCTCGGCTACCGGGTCGTGAACGGTGGCGTGTCGGGCGAGACCTCGGCCGCCGGACTGCGGCGCATCGACTGGCTGCTCCAGCAGCCCGTCCGCGTGCTGGTGCTCGAGCTGGGCGCGAACGACGCCCTGCGGGGCCAGGACGTCGCGGCGGCGCGGGCGAACCTGCAGGCGATCATCGACCGCACGCGGGCCCGCTACCCGGACGTCCGGGTGGTGGTGGCCGGTATGGAGGCGCCGCCCAACCTCGGCGGCCGCTATACCCGCGAATTTCGCGATCTGTTCGTCACGCTGGCGCGCGACAACCGGGCCGCGTTGATCCCGTTCCTGCTGGAGGGGGTGGGTGGGGTGCCCGAGCTGAACCAGCCCGACGGCATCCACCCGACGGCCGAGGGCGCGCGGGTTCTGGCCGACAACGTCTGGCGGGTGCTGGCGCCGGTGCTGCGCGGGGGCCCCGACCCCTAGAAGGCTCCACTCATCGGCGATTCATCCTTCCTTCACGCTCCGCGCCGCACACTGCCTCCGTCAGTCGTTGAATCCCGATTCGAAAGCACGGGATGACGTGAGGGTCAATCGGTGAGACTCCCGCAGCAGGTCCCACGTCTGGCCATCGTATTCGCGGCGGCGATCGTGGCGCTGGTCGCCGCCCGGGCGCTGCTCGT
>DASPFU010000143.1:0-5159 GCA_035620935.1 Gemmatimonadales bacterium | reverse complement strand
CGGCAAGGTGCTCGCCGCTGTTTGAGTTCCGGCAGGAGCGCGAGGCGCGCCGCGGGCGCGTCTGGGCCGCGAGCGGCGCGGTGCAGGTGGTGCTGCTCGCGCTGTTCTTCGCAGCGCTCCAGCGGGTCACCGTGGGCCGTGAATGGCGCCCTCCCGCGGGAACCGACACGGCGCTCGTGTACCTCGTCGGGCCGGTCGCGTCCACCCCGCCGCGCCGCGCGGGGTCGCGAGAGCCGGCGCCGCCCACGCCGGCCATCGCGGCCCCGGCGGCGGACACGGCGGGTCCCGCGGTCGACGATCCGGGGATCACGGGACCGATCGTCCCCGGTCCCGCGCTGGGCGACGGCAGCATGTGGGTCACGCCCCGGCCGGCGCTGCCCGCCGCGGTCGCGGACCAGCTCTACGGCCCGCCGCCCGACCGCCCCGATGCCGTGGCGATGGAGCGCCTGCGGGCCATGGTGGACTCTCTGAACGAGCTCCTCGACGAGGAGCAGCGCGGCCAACGCCTGCCCGACTGGACGGTGGGCGGCGAAGGCGCCAAGTGGGGGATCGATCCCCAATGGATCCACCTGGGTGGCATCAAGATCCCGACGGCGGCGCTCGCGTTCCTGGGTGGCCTCCTGCCGTCGGTCAGCTACGACGAATCGCTCCGCCAGCGCCAGCTCGCCGACATCCGCCGCGACCTGCTCTATTCCGCGTGGCGCGCGCAGACCTTGCAGGAGTTCCAGCGCTACGTGCGCGAGACCCGCGAACGGCGGCAGCAGCAGCGCGACGAGGAGCGCGCGCGCCGCGACACCACCCGCATCGTTCCCTGACGGTCCCGACGATCTAGTCAGAATGAAGCGACCGGCTCACGGTCGTGGTAACGTGGGTTAGCCAGTCGGACGAGCCGATTGGCCAGAGCCACAACACGACGGAGCCGGTCGCTATGCCAAAGACAATGCGGCATGTGGGTCTCGATGTCCATGCTGAGACAATCGCGGTGGCCGTAGCTGAGGAGGACGGGAGTGTGCGCGAGGTGGGAGTGATCCGGAATCGGCCGGAGGCGGTCCGGAAGCTGGTCACCAAACTCGGGCCCGCGCCACAGCTGCGCGTCTGCTACGAAGCCGGGCCGACGGGCTACCCGTTGTATTGGCAGCTCACCGCGCTCGGCGTCCATTGCGACGTCATCGCGCCCAGTCTCGTCCCGACCAAGGCTGGGGACCGGGTGAAGACGGATCGCAAAGACGCCATCCGCCTCGCCCGCTGCTATCGCGCCGGCGATCTCACCGCGATCTGGGTCCCCGATGCGGCGACCGAGGCGCTGCGGGATCTGGTGCGGGCGCGCGAAGGCGCCAAGCAGGACCAGCTCCGGGCCCGCCATCGCCTGAGCAAGTTCTTGTTGCGGCATGGCCGCCATCGCCCCGACGACCTGCGCGCCTGGACCGCGCGACACGCCCAGTGGCTCGCGGGCGTGACCTTCGAGCTGCCGACGCTCCAGGTCGTCTTGGAGGAGTACCGCGCGAATCTCGCCGTGCTCGCCGAGCGGATCAGCCGGCTGGAGCGCGCTATCGAGGCGGCGCTGGCCACGTTGGCGCCCACCCAGCAAACCCTGGTCGGGGCCTTGGCCACGCTCCGCGGGGTGCGCACGGTGACGGCCGCCACCCTGGTCAGCGAGCTCGGGACCCTGCGGCGCTTCGCGACGCCGCGGCAGCTCATGGGCTACGCCGGGCTGGTCCCCCGCGAGCACTCGAGCGGCAGCGGCGTGCATCGCGGGGCGATCACCAAGACCGGCAATGCCCACCTGCGCCGGGTGCTCGTCGAAGCCGCCTGGGCCTACCGCCACCGCCCGAATCTCACCAGCGCCGTGCTGCGGCAGCGCCAACAGGCGCAGCCGCTTCCGGTCGTGGCGATCGCGACCCGCGCCCAACGGCGTCTGTGCGGGCGGTATCAGCGGCTGACCCACCAGGGCAAGCCGCCACTGGCCGTGGCGACCGTGATCGCGCGCGAACTGCTGGGCTTCATCTGGGCCATTGGCCACCTCGTCGAACCCCCGCCCGCAGCAGTGCCCGCGGCGAGGTCTGCGTGACGTTATGATGCCATCGCGGTCGCCTGTGGGCCGGTGGGCCGGCACGGAAAGGCACACCCGCCTGCCTTCTATGCGATCCGACGCTCAGCCGAGCGTCCAACTCGCGCGTCTAGTATGCGGCTGCGCCCGACGGATCACGATCCTGCGGTACGCCTTCGGGCTACCCCGCGCTTATCAGAGTGATCAGCCGTCGCGCTCCGCGTCCTATCGCGCCCCAGGCGAACCGCTAACCCCTTACTCACGACCACAACCCTTGACCGGTCGCTTCATATCAGAAGGTGCCCAGCCCTCCCGACTTGTTCTGGCCGGTGCCCGCCCGCCCTGGGGGCGAGATGTAGGACTCCGGGATGGTGCCCGTCAGCGCCTCGAGCCAGGTCACGATCGCCGCCGCCTCGTCGGCGGTGAGCCGGCGCCCCAGCTGATGGTGGGCCATCAGGTAGACCGACTCGGTGAGCGAGATCGTCGCACCGTCGTGGAAATACGGCGCCGTCTGCGCGATGTTGCGCAGCGACGGGACCTTGAAGACGCCGTTGCCGCGTCCGGAATCGGCCAGCGCGGGCCACGGCTCGGCGAGGCCGACCTGCTGGAACGACCCGCCGCCCACGTACGTGCCCCCGTGGCACCCCGAGCAGCCGGCCTCCACGAACGCATTGAAGCCGGCGCGCTCAGCCGGCGACAGCGCTTCCGCATCGCCCTCGAGGAGCGCGTCCCAGCGCGACGGCGTGATGAGCCCCCGCTCGAACGCACCGATCGCCCGGCCCACGTTGTCGTAGGTCACCGGATTCGCCTCTCCCGGGAACGCCCGCCGGAACGCCGCGCGGTATTCCGGGATCGCCGCCAGCGCCGCGAGCACCGCCTGGTCGCTCGGCATCGCCATCTCGACGGGGTTGAGGATCGGGCCCTTGGCCTGCTCCTCGACCGTCGCCGCGCGTCCATCCCAGAACTGCGCGATGTGGCCGGCCGCGTTGTAGACCGTCGGCGAGTTCCGGGAGCCGAGCTGGTTCTGCACGCCGGTGCTGACCCGGTTGTGGTCCACGCCGTAGTCGGCGAGACTGTGGCAACTGTTGCAGGAGACGTCGCCGTCGCGCGACAGGCGGGTCTCGTAGTACAGCATCCGGCCCAGCGCGATCTTCTCGGGGGTGATGGGGTTGTCCGGCGCCTCGATCGCGCGGGGAAGCGGCGCGAACGCGGCGAGACGGGCGGGATCGATCGGTACGGACGCCCGCTCCGCCGCGGGGCGCCCGCAGGCGGCCACGACCGCGAGCGTGGCGGCGGCCGCGATGACGTGCGTTCTCATGGCTCCAGCCTCTTCATGGCGTTGGCCGCAATCTGGCTGGTGCGCAATGAAACAACGGTGAAACCGGGCTGAACCCCGCTGCGGGGCCTGCGGCCTGGCGGCGCCCGAAGCGCGGACCGTCGGGGTCAGGGGATGGCGCGGGGGTCCAGGGCCAGCAGGTCCAGCGGATCGAAGACCACGCGGCCGAAGAACGCCGCCCAGTGCAGGTGGGGTCCGGTCACGCGCCCCGTGGCACCGACGCGCCCGATGACCTGCCCCCGCGCCACCGTGTCCCCCTCGGCCACGCTCGACCGGTCGAGGTGCAGGTAGGCGGTCACCACGCCGGCACCGTGGTCCACGTAGATCGACCGTCCCGCGAAGAACAGCGTGTCGGCGAGCACCACCACGCCGCGGTTGGCCGCCCGCACCGGGTCGCCGCGGTCGCCGGCGAAGTCGGTCCCGCGGTGACGACCCCGCACATCGGCCGCGTTGTAACTGCGGCCCCGCCCGAAGGGGCTGGTGACGCGGGTCGGTCGGGGCGGGCGGAACGGCTCGGTCCACAGTCGCGGCCGCTCGTGACTGCTCCACAGGCTCGCCACCACCCGCGCCGTCTCGCGGCGTACCCGCTCGGCCAGAGCTGAGTCGAGCGGCTGGGTGAACGTGGAGTCGATGGTCAGGCGGTCGACCCCCGTCGGGCGGAGAGCCACCGGGACCCGGAGCCCCACGGAATCGCCGCCGGGGCCGCGCAACCAGAGGACCACACTGTCCGTAGCCGCGAGCGGGACCGCCGCGAGCGCGGTCCACCCGCCCGCCGCGTCCCGGCCGAAGTGCAGCGGCTCGCCGGCGAGCGACCCGGCAGGGGTGGTGGTGTCGTCGGGCAGGGCGGCGGCCGGTACCGCGACGCGCACGAGGCTCCCCTGGAGCGGCGTCGCCGGGGACCACGAGGCCGTCGGGTCCTGAGCGACGAAGATTGCGGCGAGGACGAGGATGGTCCGCATCATCGGCAATACCCGCGAGCGGGGCGCGGGTTCTGGCGCGTCGGGTCGACTATGCGGCGCCGCGCGCCGCGGCGGCGAGCCGGGCGAGCGCCGCGTCCTTGCCGACGACCACGAGCAGCTCGTTCACCGGCTCGGACACGGTGCCCCCGGTCAGCGCGATGCGGATCGGCTGGAAGACCTTGCCGGCGGGGACGCCCTGCGCCTCGGCGAGGGCGCGCAGCGTGTGCTCCAGGCCCTCAGGCGTCCACTCGGCGCCAGCGAGGGCGGCGGCGCTCGCCGCGAGCGCGGCGCGGTACGCCGCGGGGTCCTTCGCGATCTCCTTCGCCGCCTTCTCGTCCGTGACGACGCGGGCGCCGTCGAGGCGCACGGCCACCTGCCGCGCGACGTCGAGCGTGGTCCGCGAGCGCGTCTTCACGGCGCCGACGGCGCGCAGCACGGCGTCGCGGCCGGCCGTCACGCCCAGCGCGGCGAGTTGCGGCTCGATCACCGGCAGCAGCGCTTCGGGTGCAATCGCCGACAGGTACTGCCCGTTCATCCACTCGAGCTTCGTCGTGTCGAACACCGCCGCCTTCTTCTGGACGCCGTCGAGCGTGAACAGCTCGATCATCTGCGCGAGCGTCATGATCTCGCGGTCGCCCCCGGGGGACCAGCCGAGCAGGGCGAGGAAGTTCCGCATCGCTGCCGGGAGGATGCCCAGGTGCTGGTAGTCGCCGATGGCGGTCGCGCCGTGGCGCTTGGACAGCTTCTTCCCGTCGGGTCCGTTGATCATCGGCACGTGGCCGAAGACGGGCAGGTCCCAGCCGAGCGCCTGGCAGAG